>MHBM01000305.1:452-56560 GCA_001804885.1 Lentisphaerae bacterium RIFOXYA12_FULL_48_11 | reverse complement strand
CGGTAATACGAGTCAGAATTTCCAGCATCCGCTTCGTTCCCTCGCGGCAAGGCGTGCACTTGCCACAGGACTCATCCTGCGTGAAATCAATGAAGTACTTGGCAACATTTACCATGCAGGCATCTTCATTTATAACAATCATCCCACCGCTTCCCATAATACTTCCGGCCTTGGCAAGAGTATCGTAATCAATGGGCGTATCGAGTGCAGATTCAGGCAGACACCCTCCTGCGGGTCCTCCTGTCTGCACCGCCTTGAATTTTTTACCATCCTTGATGCCACCGCCGATATCAAAAACTACCTGGCGCAGTGTTGTTCCCATCGGGACTTCAATCAGGCCGGTATTAACCACATCGCCTGCTAGGGCAAATACTTTCGTCCCTTTGCTGCCTTTTGTTCCCAGGCTTCCGAACCATTCCGGTCCGTCCAGGATGACGACAGGCACGTTGGCAAACGTTTCTACATTGTTGATACAGGTAGGCTTACCCCACAGGCCTGACTCCGACGGATAAGGCGGACGAGGCCTGGGCATGCCTCTTTTCCCTTCGATAGAATGGATCAGAGCCGTTTCCTCTCCGCAGACAAATGCCCCTGCACCAAGTCGTAGCTCTATGTTAAAGCTCCAGTGCGAACCAAAAATATTATTTCCTAAAATACCGGAAGCTCGTGCATCATCAATTGCTTTCTCCAGGCGCTTGATTGCAAGCGGATACTCTGCCCGTATGTAAACATACCCCTGGCTGGCACCTATTGCATATCCACCTATGATCATGCCTTCTATAATCGTATGAGGATCGCCTTCGATAGTACTTCTATCCATGAAGGCCCCAGGATCTCCCTCATCCGCATTACAAATTATATACTTCCTGTCAGAAGACTGCGCTGCGGTCAGCTCCCATTTTAACCCGGTTGAATATCCACCACCGCCCCGCCCTCTTAACCCAGAGAGTTTAACAGCCTTGACAACCTCATGTGGGGTCATTCCATCAAGGACTTTCGCGGCAGCCTCGTATCCCCTTACCGCAAGATATTCATCAAGGCTCTCTGGATCAATAACCCCGCAGTTGCGCAGGGTGAGTCGCAGTTGTTTGCCGAAGAAATGTATGTCACCAAATATTGGAAAGAACCGGTTGGCGATTTTTTCATTTTCCCATAGATAACGAACGACAACCCTGTTCCCCTGCATATGTTCCCGCACAATCTCCCTGGCCTTCTCGGCGGTTAATTGACAATACATTACATTATCAGGGTAAACAAAAGCTACGGGCCCCATTTCGCATAACCCGTGACATGCCGATCTCGTTACCGCCACTTTTCCAGTGAGGCCAGACTCACTGATGGCAGCAGTGAATGCATCTTCCAGCTCAACCGAACCATGTTTCAAGCATGTGCTGCCACCGCAAACACTTATCACACGCTCCGCAACCGCAGTCTTCACATCGAGGTCACGCATTGTGAATTCGCGGACAGGCTTTCCCTTTAGAACATGCGATTTAAAAACCTTTTCAACGCGAGCAGCATCCATCTTTACATATTTCGCTGGTATTTGATCCTTCGAGAGAATCGTAACAACCGGCTCCATGTCACACTTGCCTGCGCAGCCAACACGGCTCAGGTCCACATCTTTTACATTGTTTTCAGCAAAGAGCTTTTGGAATATTTTAAAAACATCATTTGCTCCAGCCGCATTCTCGCACGTCGCCGACCCGACAGTAACACGCATTCTTGCGCCGAACTTTGTAGCGTACAGGCGCTGTACAGCATGATGTCGTTTCTCAGCAATAATTTTAAGTGGGGTAGACACGATTATAGCTCCCTGATTCCTGCCATGCCGGTAATGTGAGAATGAATTCAGCCCACTCACCAGGTTTCGATGTAACCCTTATTTTGCCGCCATGTGCCTCTACTATATATTTCGTTATGAACAATCCAAGGCCCGTACCACGTTGTTTTTTTACGGTTTCAGAACTGGCTATACGGGTAAACTTCTGAAATATCTCATCGTATTTATCTTCAGCAATACCCTCCCCATCATTTCGAAAAGAAAATTCAATGAAATAACCAGCAAACTTGGAATTCACCTGAATAGCACCACCCTGTCGTCCGTACTTTAGAGCATTATTGAGAAGATTTTCAAAGACTTCACGTATCATATTGATATCAACGTTCAGCACAATATCTGTACCCACATTATTGATCAAAGTCATGTTATTTGCCGCCAGTTCAGCCTCAGCAGAGTCAAATATCGGTTTGAGGACTTCATCAAACACAGCAACCTTTGTAGGTACCGGCTGAACCTCATGGTTCTCTATCCGAGAAAGGTTCAGATAGTGTCGCACCATTTCAATGAGCCTTGTGCCACCCCTGTCGATGGCCCTCACAGCCTTTTCCTGCTTCTCGTTGAGCTGCCCCAGTTTCTTTTCCCTGAGCAGGTACACATAATTCATAATGGTCGCGACAGGGCTCTTTAATTCATGTGATACAAACCCCAGGGTTTCCATGTAACTGCGGTTCAGTGCCTTGAGTTTCTGCTCACGCTCTGCAAGTGTGAACGTCATATCGTTGAATGCAGAGACCAAGAGGTCTGTCTCGCGGCAGGATCCCCTTGCTGTAATAGGTGCATGTACTTCACCATTGCTCATCCTGTTAGAAGCTTCAACAAGCTGGTGAATGGGCTTAGCTAGTCTGCCGGCGATTATAAATGCTAGGACAAGGGAAACCAGCAGCACAAATATGGAAAGGTAAACGTATCTGACAATTATACTGTGTCCGATATCAAGAAAAGGCTGCTTTAGAATGCCAACATAAAGCATTCCTATGATCCGACCCATCCCGTCCTTAATCGGCTCATACGCGGAGAGATATGTATCTTTTAACACATACGCATCTCCTATCCATGGCAATCCATTATCCAGCACTCGATCAGCAACTTCCTTCGAAGCCCTGGTTCCAATTGCACGATTTCCATTGCTGAGCCGGACAGTTGTCGCGATCCTGCTGTCATTAAGAAATATTGTTGCAGTTCCTGTAGGAATACCCTTGTACTGTTCATTTCGAAATACAACATCTCTAATACGATCGACCATTTCATTGTTTCGATTTACCAGGACACCGCCATAGACGGCGCCCAGAACCTGCATACCCTTCCTGATCGGTGCAGCACACGTCATAACCATACCGCGCGATTCCTCTTTCCTGTCAGTCCTGCGCGCTCTGGGCGTATCTTCCAGCTCTATATACGCTTTTTCCGCCAAGTTCTCCCCTTCGCGCTTCATATCTTCGCCGGAGATTACACTCATGCATGTCATTACTTCGCCCTTCAACGCACTGGCAATTGCCGGTTCTGTAGCCTTGAAATCCCCCGTAACATTAGGCTGCGTTGTCCGCATCATTACCTTGCCGTTGGACCCCACAATATCAAGGAAATCCAGGCCGAAACCTGTACGTATTTTCTCCATACGACTGCAGACTTCCGGATCGTTCCATTTGCCGCCTTCAGCCATTTCAACCACAACCTCTTTTACGGCTGCCAGCTTCAGAACAGTTTCTATTTCCTGCAAATGAAAGTTATAAAGAGCCCAGGCGCTACTGAGGTTTAATCTTACCCGCGTTTGGGCCTCTTCAATAACGCGATCATTGATTATCTGTATGCCAACGTATGCAGAAAGTCCCCCGAACAGAAGAACCAGCACGGCAAACCAGATAAATAATTTTGTCCTCAGCATAAAGCCACCACAAGGTTACAAGGCAGTTTAAGCTTTCAACGCTTTGTCCACCGACTCAATCAGCAATTCAGGAGATACAGGCTTTTCCAGCACAGCCTTAACCGGCAGCCAATCCTCGTCCGGCTCAAACTTGAAAGGCAGATTCTTTGCTTTCCGTACACCGGTAATAATAATAACCGGGAGACTGCTGGTCGCTTCATCATCGTGAAGGGCTCGTGCGATCTCGAACCCGACACTGTCGTGCTCCATCATCACATCAAGAAGGATCAGGTCTGGTTTTTCCAGCTTTGCCATATTGAAGCCTTCTGATCCGGTACAAGCATAGAAGACCTTGTGGCCATGCTCCTCCAGAACGGCGGTCGTTGCCTCTATCAGTTCCTGATCATCATCCACTATCAGTATTCTGGCCATATTACCTCCTCAAAAATATATATTTTTCCTTTTAGCTGTAATTATACCCTATCTCTGCTTACATATTCAGTATGCAAAAGGTGATGAGATTTTTCACCAAGCGGCATGTTTAAAAACTCGCCGTAAATCTGCTTGATCTTCGGATTTTCATGAGACTTGCGGACTTTCTTGCCGGCATCTTCCTTGTATATCGCCTTGATACGATTTTTCCTTATGGCATCTGTAGTCAGCCTGGGTTGTCCGCCACCGCCTATACACCCGCCAGGACATGTCATTACCTCGACAAAATGATAACTTGATTTTCCAGACTTCAGGTTTTCCATCAGCCTGTGCGCATTCCCTATGCCGTGCGCAACAGCAAACTTGCAAGTGACACCCTCAAGGAAAGACCATTCCGGCAATGTGCCTTCAATGGTTACCTCAGCCTCCTTGATGCCTTCCATCCCCGCGATTGCCTCAATATAGAGGTTCTCAAAAGGAAGTTCCCTCCCAGTAATAACTTCAAATGCGGTTCTCAGTGCCGCCTGCATTACGCCGCCGGTATTCGCAAAAATATCAGCAGCACCTGACGATACACCCATAATGGGATCAACAACTTCGTCTGGCAACGATGTAAAATCAATACCAGCCTGTTTGATCATTCTGCCAAGTTCCCTGGTCGTCAATACAGCATCTACATCCTGTACGCCGCTATCATTCATTTCCGGCCTGCTGCATTCATATTTTTTTGCAACACAGGGCATTACTGATACAACAAAAATATCCTCCGCCTTCTTTCCAATTTTTTTTGCCCAGTATGTTTTGGCTACAGTGCCGAACATCTGCTGAGGCGATTTGCATGTTGAAAGATTTGGAATAAACTCAGGGTAGAAATGTTCTACATATTTGATCCATCCCGGCGAACAGCTTGTAAACTGCGGCAGTGCCGCAGGCTTCTTGTCCTTCACAGCTTTTTTCAGGCGCGAAAGAAGCTCCATGCCTTCCTCAATAATCGTCAAATCAGCAGTAAAATTGGTGTCAAAAACAGTGTCAAATCCGAGGCGCCGCAACGCGGCAACCATTTTACCGGTGACCAGCGTGCCCGCAGGCATTCCAAAACACTCACCAAGTGCTGCCCTTACTGCTGGAGCTGTCTGAACCACGACAGTTTTAGTCGGGTCGTCAAGCGCTGTCCAGACCCGGCCGATATGGTCCTTTTCAACAATTGCCCCTACGGGACAAACCGCGGCACACTGCCCGCACTGTATGCAAGTTACTGCATCCAGATCCCTGCCGAAAGCTGGTCCTATTACTGTTTTGAATCCGCGGAATTGGGGAAAGAGTGCGCCAACCTTCTGTACCTGGGTGCACACAGCAACACATCGCCGACATTTTATACATTTGCCGTTATCGCGGACAATCGCCTCTGTGCTTGAATCAACATCAGCCTTGGTTTTACCTCCCTCGTACGTAATCTCTTTTATACCAAGATCAAAAGCGACAGCCTGTAATTCGCAGTCATTATTCCGCTCACAAGTCTGGCAGTTACCGTTGTGTTCCGAGAGCAGAAGTTCAACCACTGCACGTCTTGCTTCCCTCACTCTCCGGCTGTTCGTGATAACCTTCATACCTTCCGCTGCAGGCATTACGCACGAGGCAACGAGAGTTCTTGCACCTTCAACTTCCACGACACAGACTCTGCACGCCCCTATGGCCTGAATACTTTCCAGGTAGCAAAGTGTCGGAATCCGTATTCCGTGTTTCCTGGCAGCATCATATATGGTAGTCCCATCAACAACTTCAACCGGCTTCCCATCTATTGTCAGTTTTGGCATGATTCGCCTCTCCTTTACTGGCATTTGCCACGATAATCACACCGCAGACAACGCTTGGCTTCGCGAATAGCGGTTTGTTCATTCCAAACAAGTTCAACTTCATCAAAGCTCTTCCGTTTCTCTACAGGAACAAGACGTATTTCAGCGCGTTCAGTCATGACCGGCTCAGCGTCAGGGTCGAAGAAAGTATCAATTTCAACTTCCTTACGCCAGAAACCATGCTCGGCACCTGTAAGGTATTTATCAATACCAACAGCGGCACGCTCTCCTGCTCCGACAGCTTCAATAACGGACGCAGGACCGCTGACGGCATCACCGCCGGCGAACACCCACTCAACAGAAGTCTGACCCGTTAACGGATCCACTTCGATCAGGCTGCCTTTGCTGAGCTTCAGCCCTGTGCCATCGACTATACCCGAGGCGTCGACAGCCTGACCTATTGCCGCAACAACCTGATCGGCTTCAATCACAATATCTGTTCCCGTTTTTTCCATAGGTCGTCGTCTGCCACTTCGGTCAAACTCGCCAAGCTGCATTCGACTGCATTTTACACCAGTTACTTTACCATTCGAGGTGACAATCTCACGTGGTGCTGTCAGAAACTCGAATTTTACACCTTCCCTGATCGCCTCATCCACTTCTTCTGCCCATGCAGGCATTTCTTCCCTTGTCCGACGATAGATCACTGTTACGGACTTGGATCCGAGTCGCAGGGCAGTACGGGCAACATCAATTGCAGCATTACCACCACCGATAACGGCAACATTTTTACCGACATTCGTTTTTTCCTTAAGGTTATATTCCCTAAGGAACTGGATTCCATCGGCAACCCCCCTGGCATCATCACCAGTAATCCCCATCCTTGTGCCTTTCGCAGCACCTATTCCCAGGAATACAGCCTGGAATCCTTTGTCTTTCAGTTGTTTCAACGAGAAGTCCTTACCCAGTGCCTTACCGGTTTGAAGCTGAACACCCATCCCCTGGATCATCTTGATTTCTTTGTTCAATGTCTTCCGGGTAAGTCTATACGCCGGTATGGTCTGGACCAGCATTCCTCCTGCCTGACGTTCTGCTTCAAATACTGTTGGCTTATAGCCCAGACGCGCCAGAAAATATGCACAAGATAATCCAGATGGTCCACCGCCTATGATAGCAATCTTCTTCCGGGCATTGATGTCGTCCTTACGAACTTCAGGAATAACTGGAACACCCTCCTTCTCCACCATGAAGCGCTTAACACCCCTGATTGCAAGAGGCTTATCAAGCTTTGATCTCCTGCACTTATTTTCGCAGGTATGGAAACATACAGAAGCACATACCGCTGCAAAAGGATTTCGCTCCCTGTGAAGCTTGAGTGCATCTGAATAACGTTTCTCCCCTACCAGCGACACAAACCCGGGCACATTGACCCCTGCCGGGCAAGCATTGGAGCACGGAGCCTTTACAAGAGAAGGACATACGCCGGCAGGACAACGCTTGTCCCGTATATGGGCAATGTACTCATCACGAAAGTGTCGTATGGTGGAAAGGACAGGATTCGGGGCTGTCTGCCCTAGCCCGCATAATGCGGTATCCTTGATCTGTTCCCCAAGTTTTATAAGCTTCTCTATATCCCCTTCCTCACCCTTACCTTCACAAATACGCTCAAGAATCTCCAGCATACGCTTGGTACCCACCCTGCAGGGTACACACTTACCGCATGATTCATCTTGCACGAAATCAAGGAAATATCGTGCTACATCAACCATGCAGGTGTCTTCATCCATAACGATCAATCCGCCTGATCCCATTATTGCACCTAGCTCAATAAGGGATTCGTAATCAACCGGAACATTCAAATGCTGCTTCGGGATACAGCCACCTGACGGGCCACCTATTTGTGCGGCCTTGAATTTTTTTCCGTCCGGTATGCCTCCTCCAATATCATAAATGATCTCGCCGAGCGGTGTACCGATAGGAATCTCCACAAGCCCGGTAGTGCTTACTGCTCCAGCCAGCGCAAACACTTTTGTACCCTTGCTCTTTTCTGTGCCATACGATGCATACCATTCCGCTCCTTTGAGAATAATTACAGGAATGGCGGCGTAGGTTTCGACATTATTCAGGACGCTCGGTTTACTCCACAATCCTCTGTTTGCCGGGAATGGAGGTCTCGGCCTCGGTTCGCCACGATTGCCTTCTATGGATGTCATCAGGGCTGTTTCCTCGCCGCAAACAAATGCACCAGAGCCCATCCTTATTTCCAAGTCAAATTTGAAGCCCTTACCCATGATGTTTACACCAAGCAAACCACTCTCCCGGGCATCTTCAATTGACTTACCGAGCCGCTCAACTGCAAGGGGATATTCGGCGCGGACATAAACAAAACCCCGCTGTGCGCCAATGGCATAACCTGCAATCGCCATCGCCTCAATAATGCTATGAGGATCGCCCTCAAGCACACTACGATCCATGAATGCGCCTGGATCTCCTTCATCCGCATTACAGAGAACAAACTTCTCTGAGCCTGCCGCCTTCTTCGCAAGACTCCACTTCAACCATGTAGGGAAACCGGCACCGCCACGGCCTCTGATGCCGGATGCTTTTACTGTCTCGACAACCTGATCCGGAGTCATTTCCGTCAGAACTTTGGCCAAGGCTGCATATCCATCCCTGGCGATGTATTCTTCTATGCTGACAGGGTCGATAACACCACAATTACGAAGCACAATCTTTGTCTGTTTGGAAAGAAAATCAATTTCGTTCATCTTCGGGACTGCAGCTCCGGTGACAGCTTTCTTATTAACCAGCCGTTCGACAATTTTCCCTTTCTTAAAATGATCCTTCACTATCTGGACCGCATCCCCTGGTTTTAAATTCTGATAAAAAACACCTTCAGGCTGAACTACCAGCACCGGACCGAGAGCGCATGGGCCCAGACATCCAGTAGAAAACACCTTCACCTGCGAAGTCAGTCCATTCTTCTTTATTTCCTTTTCCAGTGCGGCTTTTACATCGAGCGCACCAGAAGCTATGCAGCCACCACCGGTACACACTAGCACATAACGCTTGCTATCATCCTTGTCGTCGCTCGGCTTGGTACGATGGTCCAGTCCAGGCTTTATTCTATCCCTGACATCTTTTAAAATATCGGGGCTTGTTATCACTGTCATCCTGGTCATTTCCGTCCCCCTTTTTTACCTGGAGATTTTACTCTCTTAACAGCCTTCCCCGGCAAATAGGCCTCCAGGATTTCCTTGACCCTTGCCGGTTTGACTCGCTGATGCACATCGTCATCAACAGTTATTGCCGGAGCCAGTCCGCATGCTCCAAAACACCTGGCCACTTCCAGTGAAAAATTTCTATCAGTAGTAGTCTCTCCTACATCAATGGAGAGATTTTTCTTTATCGCATCCAGCACCTGTTTGCCACCCCTCACATAACATGCAGTTCCCAGACATACCCTGATCAGATGCCTGCCGCGAGGAACAGTGGAAAAAAAAGAATAGAACCCGACAACACCGGCAACTTCACTGAACGGTTTGTCAAGTTTCCTGCTTATCCGCTTGAGTGCGACCTCAGGAAGATATCCGAACATCTTCTGGGTTATCTGGAGTACAGGAATAAGAGCTCCTGGCTTCCCCTTGTAATCATTAAGAACATCATCGAGACGTTTCAAAAGTTCTTGTTCGTTGACTTCCAACGAACAAGTGCATGTCTTAGCGGCCATAGCCATTTTCCTCCGCTTTTTTAAGTCTAACATGTTCCTTTAATTGTTAGACGGGGTTCAAACCTTTCATTGCTTCAAAAGATCACAAAAGCTATCCGACCAGCTTACAATGGTCAAGGATATAGTGTTAATTATTTAACGTTTAAATTTTCACGATATATTCAAGAAAACTCTATTTTTTAGATAAATGCTGGAGGAAGATTGACACTATCGCCCGAATTTCAGCGTGTGAGACAACTCAAGCAAGCTTGCAACCACTCTGGAATCCACAACCGGAATATGTTTTGGTGCAACTATATGCGTTAATGCCAAATTCAATAATCCCTTAATTCCAGACATAATCAGCATATCAGCGACGCTCTGAGCGGAAGATGAAGGTACGGCGATTACGCCGATATCAACTTTATTTTCAGCAATAACCATGGGGATTTCACGCTGACCCATTATTGCCAGATCACCAACTTTCTTGCCTATTTTTTTGGGGTCTGCATCAAATATCCCGACAATATTGAAGCCTCGGCGTGAGAATTCTTCGTGCAAAGCCAGTGCCTTCCCAAGGTTCCCTGCCCCAACCACCACCATCTTCCACTGCACATCAGCTCCTAGAATCGCGCTCAATACTTTCTCAAGGCCGCCTGTTTCATAACCTCTTTTGGAAACACCAGAAAAATCTAGATATGATAGATCCTGGCGAACGGTTGAACTCGTAAGTCCAAGATTGTCGGCAATATCCTGTGACGAAATCCACTTGATGTCTTGGGCACAAAGTGTCTGCACATGCGCCAGATAACGGGTCAAACGACTTATCACAGATTGCGGCATCTCGGTATGTTTTGAAATCATGAAAATACATTATGCAGGAATCATTAAACAAGTGTCAAACTTTTAACGATTCAAGTTGTCTGCTGACTTTCTCACCAATGCAACATAAAGCCTTTTTTCTTGGGTTTAAGATCGAATAATGGTTTCTACGGATACGTTCAGGAACATGAAATAAGTTTACGATGTATACACTGTATGATATTGTTGGTGACAAACAATCAATGGTACAGAAGGAGGCGGTCATGGTCATAACAAAGAAACTGCTCATATCTACTGTTGTTATTTTTGTTTTTTGTTTGTCCTCATTTGCACAAATTGCGGATATTGAAAAGTATATATACCTCGCAAAGGCCATCAAAAGAATAGCGGTCAAACAACTTAACTTTCCGGATTCGGCTGGTTTCAAGGCCCCTCACACAGAAATGAATTTCGAAATTACTGCATTTGATGACAAGGATCAACCTGTCAACCTTACCCCCGAACAGGCAAAGGAAATTCTGAATGTAAAAGTAAAAAATCCAGTGATGAAATCAGTTGTGGATAAGAAAACACTGCAACTGAATTCCAGCAAAATGCCAAACACTGACAGGTTCCAGCATGTTGTCAAACTTCTGACGGATAAAGGTGAAGGTGCTGCACGCCTTGAAGTCCGTATTGCAGACAACTACAGCAAGTATAGCAAGGCCGTCGGAAGGCAACTTATTTCTACAGGTGGAACACCCGGCAAAGAATCTGTGATTAAAACGGCTGCTAGAAACACCAAAAACTGGGTCGTCAAGCATCCATATTGGGCGGCAGGAGTCGGCGTGGTTGCAGTTGGAGGGGTTGCTGCTGCTGCAGGTGGTGGAGGAGATGGCGGAGGTGGCGGAGCAACCAGCGACGGATCGGGTGAAGATACTTCTGCGTATGCCGGAGGTTTTTCAGGAGGCTGGAGTGGATCGATTGAAGGGTTTCCTGTCAGTGGTTCATTCTCGATTACCATTGGATCCGATGGAACAGTCTCTGGTTCATATTCCGGTAGTGAATCCGGCTCAATTTCGGGCTCTATCTCAGGAGACGGAGATCTCTCCGCACAGGGCTCGGCGGGAAATTCTATCTGGTCGGGTAACATATCAGTATCAGGGGGCTCACGGACAGGAAGCGGGTCATGGTCAGGCTATGGCGGTGGCGGATCCTGGAGTGGCGGCGGCTGATACTTCTTCTAAAACAAATATTTTCCTCTGCTTATTGATACTGTCACACGGCAGCTGTACCTCTTGAATACCCTGCAACTTATATTTTATTCATTACGCAAAGAGGCAACCAAAGATGAATGCATGGCAATGCGGATTGAAGCTCCAATACAGATGAATTGCAGCAATACAATGGCAATAATGAAAAACAACATAATCGCGACAGGAATATTACTGCCCTGTGATTGAAGGGATGGCCACATTGCGGCAAAAGAAGCAATACAACCTATTGCAAGCCCAATGCAGACAATAATGCCATGTTCCAGCAGAATCACTTTGTTCAGATTCCTTCGATTATATCCCACAGCGTCAAGAAGTGCCAATTCACTCCTTCTCTCAAGAATATTCCTCAATACTACGATCAATACACCTGCACTCCCCAAAAGCAGACCCATCCCTCCTAGCACCAGGAACATGGACATATATGTTGATTCAACGGCATAGAATTCTTTTAAGCGGTCGACACTTTCTATAAAATCAATTCCGTATTTCCCAAGTGCCTGGGAAAGCAAATCATCAACTTTCTTTAAATCGCCTCGCGGTGCATCCACCAGAAATATTCGGTAGCCGCTCTCTGATGGATACTTCGCTGCAAATGCAGAGGAAGATATAAGAACGGTTCCCTGGAAAACCGACAATCGCATCGGCAACTTGCCGACAAGTTTAACCTTTAACTGTTGCCCTTTCTCATCTCTGTAAATAAGAACGTCGCCATCTTTACCTGTTTTCTTTTTCAAGCCCCACGTGGCCGTATCTGCATCTCCGGCTATTCCCGGAATCTCGCCCCCGGGCAGGGCCTTGTTCAGCAACTCCCATGTTTTTTCTTTTTTTTCATCGACCATGAAAGCATTGCGAGCCAGGAATTCAGCGGCATCAACACCAAGCAATCTAGATACCTGTGCACGATTCAAATTCAGACAACTCGCATCATCACCATCTCTCACCTTGACTGACACGATCCTCACATCGTTAAGCAAATCATCCCCATCCAATCTTAGTTTATGCCGGCCCTCAGGACTATTTATGTCCACCTGGATTGGAATGGTCGATTCCCCGAATAATGCAAAGCCTCCCGTCCCGGAGAATCTCATCCATGCATTTGCACTCACGTCCATCTGCATCGAGCAAACCGCAAAAACCATGAAGCAACCACAAGCAAGGAGTGATACAACGGCAAGGCTTCTACCCCGCCTGCGACCTGTATTTCGCACAGCAAGCCCACTGAGAGACATAAAGTTACCAGGGCTGGTCCACTTGACAAGAACCTGCCTGGTCAAACCAATAGAGGACGCAAGCAATAAAGCACCGGAAATAAAGAACGATTCCGTTGCATTATGCATTCCTGTAGTAATGGAATTAACAATTACCCATGCGGCAATAATCAATCCAGCAGACGGAAAAACAAACCAGAGCCATTGCCCGCGAGCTTTATTACCTTTAACAGGGGTATCCTCCCCGATATATTCCGAAAGTAGTGCATGAACAGTCCTTCCAGTTTCGCGCCTGATGGAAAACAGCATAGAAAGCATGGCGCACACAAAACTGGTAATTGCACCGATGAAGACCGTCAGCGGTTGAGCGTGATAGAATATTGTTGAGCCAGCCACGGCACCCTGCCAGTAATTGCCCAATCCCCATATCAAACCACGAGTGTAGAACGTCGCTAGAAAAGCACCGGCAACAGCACCTGCACCTGCTACAAGACAACTTTCCAACATAAGAATGTTTCTTACCGTCACAGGAGTAAAACCTGTTGCCAGGAGTATTCCCATCTCCGTAGATCTTTGCTGAATACCGAAAGCAAAAAGCAAACCGGTCAACATCAAAGCGGAAATCACAAGAAAAAAACTCATTCCGACAAACAACTGGCCAAAATCCATTGATTCATTTACAGCCTTAAGAGCACTTTCCCGCACAGGCAGAAAAGTCAAGCCGGCATCGATGGGATCGACTGTGTCACGTAATATCCGCAGAATCTGCTGTTTGTTATACCTCTGGGTTGAATAACGTGCAGCGGTAAGATTACCAAATCTGTTCGCCCACATTTTTTGGCCAGCCGCCAGTGTAACAAAAGCCTTGGGAGTATGACGATAGGCCTTCCAGTATGTTTCGTTTGCTTTATCCTCTATTTTCACCCGGTCCATCGGCATACCAATGTCCCATTCCGTACACCTTTCGGCATCTGTAAGTCCGGGAAATCTGGGAGCAAGATCCAACTCTCCAGTTATTTCATGCATGTCAAGTACAGCATGGACTTTATAATTCGTGGTTTTCTCCACAAATTTGTTTACTGACGTAAGTTCGTAGTATGATATCGAAACATCATCACCTGACTTTGCAGAAAGACAGTCAGCCATCCACTTGTTAAGAATAATTTCGTCATCTCGCATATCTTCGGGAACAACTCCGAGTATTCCTGCAGGTGATGGCGAGAGTGCTTCAACAAAAGAATACGGTGTGCCCAAAGAGCCATTGTCGGATGTCCTGTAAATCGAATTCACCAGATATGTCAGAGAACCAGCAGATTGCTCTATTTTCAACGCTTCGCTGGTTATGAATGGATCAAGGAAAACTCGGTCGCTTTCGAGCTGCAACAGTTCACGTTTTGGGAAATCTCGAATAACCAGACCTATATCTTCTATATTCCACGTTTTCTTTATGCATTCATTCAATTGAACTGGAGTAATCTCATTCTTACCTGCTGTCAGAAGCAAATTTGAACGCCCCTCCAGCAAAGAGTTCTTCTGCAGCCACTGCAAACTCACAAACACATTGTACGGAACAATTTGATTTGCATACAGACTGAACCTGCCCAATTGTGAATCATCGACTACTCCAGACAAGACAAACGCCCCCCTCACTGTCTCATCACTTTTCCGTGAAGAAAGAGGCGCATCTCTAGGCAGCAGTGATGGCTTGCCGAAACGTATTGATATTTCATCACCCGCAGCTATACCAAGTTTGGCTGCAAGTTTTCTATTAACCGCAATACTTTCATTTGACAAAACCGGAGATTCAGCTATGCCTGAGAGCGTCCAGAATCGCTCGTCAACACCAATTATCTGCACATTGTTAACCTGTAAGGCATCTCCTCTATCACCTTTCCGACACAGTGCAATGCCACGCATAACCAGGGCAGGAACCATCTTTACAGCTGATTCTGCTTCAAGCCGTACAGCAAGATCCTCCCGAAAATAACGATCATAAGAATTTAAAGCAAAATGAATATTCCCAAGGCGAAGAAGAGCATTCTTATTGAGACTATAACGAACGGAGTCTCCAACAAGCATCGCCCCCGTAAGAATAGCACATGCCAGTGCAGTTCCCGTCAATACACTCAGGTGACTGCGCCAGTAAAATAGTGAACTGCGTATACTAAGTCCTAAGAGCTTCATTTTTTAACAAACTTTGTCCCCCGCAATCAGACACGTGAATGACTCCTGTCGGCTTTTTTCTGGAGATCTTTATTTTTTTCGGGTCAAAGAGGCACTTGAAAGCTCATAAATCATGTCCATGCGTTCGGCCAGAGATTCTGAATGAGTCACTACCAGCAATGTCATGCCGAACTGTTTGTTCAGTTTCACCATGAGATCTCCGAGCTTTTCCGCACCGCTATTATCGAGTGATCCGGTTGGCTCATCTGCCAGCAGGATCTTCGGATTATTAATCATCGCCCGAACGACTGCCACTCGCTGTCGTTCTCCTCCTGACAACTGTCCAGGCCTGTGGTTTCGCCTGTCACCAAGGCCTACTGTTTCGAGCAGCGCATCTGCCCTTTTTTCGGCATCACCTGTATCCTTGTTGACAATTGCCGGAATCAAAACGTTTTCCAGAACACTGCATTGCGGAAGCAGATGGTGCAACTGAAACACAAAACCTATTCGCCTGTTACGAAAAACCGCCTTATCCGCATTATCAAACATGGAAACATCCTGTCCATCCATCAATACCCGGCCTGTTGTTGAAAAATCCAAAGTACCAACTATATTCAGGAGTGTACTTTTTCCAGAACCGGAAGGGCCCACGATGGCACATGTCTGGCTAGGCTCCATCACCAGGTTGACACCTTTAAGAATCTCAACTGTACCGTTAGGCCCTGAAGGATATGTCTTTCCGATATTTTCAAGCACTAGGATAGGCATTAAATCTCCAATAGTTACCAGAATCTCTTATCATTTTCCTGCACCATACATTATCAGGAATCCATCGTCTGTTCCGACAACAACCTTTTCGTCAAATACAGCCGGTGAAGTAATAGTATCAGAAGGTTTGTCAGACCACAATTCCGCACCATCTTTAAGACTTAGCATATAAAGCGTGCCACCAGAGGAAACGACGACCTTATCCCCCGCAACGACAGGCGAAAGAGGATCCCCTCTGACCTTTGTTTTCCATATAATCTTCCCGCCATTCCGGTCCAGACAGTAAATCCTGCCATCATTTGCTCCTGTGATCAGCCTGTCATCCGTAAGGGCTGGAGTTGCAAATGTTTCACTGTTGCTGATCTGGTTAGTCCAGACAATTGCTGATTTTGAAACATCAGCACATACAGCCAAGCCACCCCTCGTCCCGGCAAATACAAGATTGCCATCAACCGCAACCCCACCGGCAATCTGCCCATCACCTTCAAGGTTTATCCTCTTTTTAATTGAACCATCAGCACTGGAGAAAAAATGTAAAGCTGCGTCACAACTTCCAAAAACGACAAAGTCCTTACCCACACCAGGAGAGCCATCACTGCGGGCCACTGGTTCCGTCGTCCACACCTTGGTCCCCTTCTCAAGATCGACCCTGACAAGGCCACCTTCTGCCTGTGAGATCACCACAACACCTGCCCCTTTTGAATCATTGCGTTCAATCCAGTTAGCCGTTGACACAACATTCTCCCCAACATGAAACTTCCAAATTGTTTTCCCTGTGTCATGCAAAACTGCATATAGATATCCTGCATCTGAACCGACTATTACTTTTCCGTTGCAGAATAAAGGCGGTGAAGAAAATTGTTCAACCTGTTTATTTACATTGGTTCCTGCAGGCGGGTTCTGAATCGCTACAGCCCATGCTTTTTCGCCACTGGTTTTCACGGAGTGCAACTCACCATTATCTGCAGTGAGAATAATTGTCCCTCCTCCTACAACAGGTGCCATGGATATTGAGGCACCCACTTTATAGCGCCACAGGACTGAAAGTTTGGAGGGCAGGCTGCAGTTTGCCCTCCCTCTCAACCCTGAATCACCATGATAAATTGGCCAGCTCGAAGTGTGATTAAGATTTTCATCGGCTGCAGCAGCCGCCATTACAGCCTGAACGGCAAATATACAAAAAGAAAGAGTCACAGCAAAAGAACGAATATCAAGTTGTCTCATAGACATTTCCTGTAAATCTCCAGCACACTCTCAGCAGTAACTTTGACGCTAAACCTTGCACGAACATATTCCCTGCCCAAGCGTCCCATCTCTTCCAACCTTTTTCTATCCAGTAGTGTCTGCTCAAGTACTTTTGCCAGTGTTACGGCATCATTAGGATCATAACATACTCCACCACCAGTCACTTCTATAATCTCAGGGAACGCACCAATTCTGGGCTCTACAACAGGAACACCCGCGGCCATTGCCTCAAGCATAAACATGCCAAAAGCTTCAGGCTGCAGCATAGGTACAGTCAGAACCGACAGTGATCTGAGAAAATCAATACGCTGACCCCTGCCGAAATCTTCGAAAAAATCGACATCGTCTTGCATATGCCATTTTTCCAGTTTCTGTTTGAGCTTTTTCAAGAAAGAGACATCCTCTCTTACACGGCCACCCATTACACGCAACCTGAGATTTCTCAGCCTGTTGTTGACCTTCATCATCATGAAAGCATCAACAAGTACTTCGAGCCCCAGAGAAGACGTCATTCGTGAAAGGTAACCTATCACCGGCGTATCAGGCGACAAATCGGAAGGCAGATAACCATCTGTATTGATCCCTATCGGCACAACGTGGAACCTTTTGGCATCCTGTCCCAGCTGTTCCTGCATCAGGCTGCTGTAGTAGTGGCTGACAGGCAGAAAAGCGGCAACGTCCGCAGCTTTTTCAGCCATTATCTGCCATGCTTTCCGGGCTGAGAATACATCCATGGAATTGATCCATGAGTTTTCATCCTGCAAAGTGCACACGACAGGCACACCAAGTTCGTTTTTTATACGTTTGGCAAGTCCAAGGAGAAGTGCATTGGAGAGATGAACAATATCCGGTTTTTCTTCTGATTTAAGCCATAAAATCAACCTGTCAAGTTCCTCTTTTTGCGCCCCACCCTCGCCTGAAAGCACTGAAAGAGTCATACCCTCAAGTCCGCTGGCCCTCATGGTTCCGGCCTTGCTGGCAACCCATTTTAATAAATGCCTCGAGTTAATGAACCGCTTGATAAACTGAGGGAGGTTCCCAAACCATGGCAGATATTGACTTAGGTAAACACTAACAGCTCCATAAAAAACAGGAACGTCCATGGCAATATCCTCACCCTCGGCAAAAACCGGAAGGTACATGGGTGCCATTATCACGTCGTGACCTCGTGCCCGTAACTCCATGACAAATTCCCGGTCACGCATGCAGTTCTGGCAGTAAAATGCACCGGCTACTCCCGGTATTATCTGCACTATTTTCATCTCTGCCTCAGCAATTCTTAAAAGCAAGCGCCCCTGTCGGGCACTGTTTAACGCATTCTTCTGCCGTTGTCTGAAGCCCCGCTCCCAGTGATTCATTGAATGGGATCCCTACAAAAGTATCGAACCCCCTCCCGACAAATGTCAGGCCATATGTTTCATGGGCTTTTTCGGTAATTCTCACACATAAACCACACTTTATACATTTGCCGGATTCAAAAACAACAGATGTATGGGTGGTAACCCTGGTGAATGGCTTCCTGCCTTCCACGTTGAAATGCTTGGGGCTTGCAGAATATTTTTCAGCTAAATCACGAAGTTTACAGTCATCCTGTTTTCTGCAATCGCAGTGCATACAACGTTTACTCTCCCTTACCGCCTCATCCACGCAAAACCCTGCAGTTGCACCACCGGAAGGCTCAATACTTTGAGAACAGTCAGACTCCTTCATAAACTCAATGATTTCAGGTTCATGGATTTTCCCGATACGTGATTCAAAACGTCTCAAAACACCAGTAACCGGTATTTTTTTAAGAAAATGATCGATGGAAACGGCCATATTCCGGCCATGTCCTACAGCACGCACAGCCAGCCTGCCTTCATGAACAACTGCACCACCTGCAAATACTCCTGATTCTGATGTCATATGCGTATGAGCATCAATCACAATACCTTTCTCTGTTGTCTTCACCAACCATGACAGCAGACTGTATTGATCTTTTTTACCTGGAGCCAATACAAGGGCATCGAACTTCTCTCTGAGTTCACAAATGCTAATATCTTTGCCTACCTTCATTTTCATTTCGAACAAAATTCCCAACTTCTTGAGCACCTCTACCTCTTTATCCAATACCTGCCGAGGCAGAATATTTTCAGGTACTCCATATCGAAGTTGCCCCCCCGGCTCCTGTCTGTCGTCAAATATTGTGCACTGATGACCACATCGGGCAAGATAGTATGCGGCAGAGAGGCCTGCGGGACCAGCACCGACAATGGCCACATTCCTCCCGGTAGATATGCCGCAGACAGGAATGTGAGGTGATTTTGAGTAGAGATCAATATCCGCCACAAAACGTTTCAACAGGCAAATTGCAACAGAAGAATCAAATCTTGAACGTCTACAGCCCTTTTCACATGGGGCGGGACATATACGCCCCAGAACAGCAGGGATGGAAATATGTTCTTTTATGGTCTCTATTGCCTCAGTCATCTTACCGGAAGCAATCTGACGAATCATCAGTGGAATATTCATATGAGCAGGACAGGTAAGCCTGCAAGGAGCCTCACAATCTCCTACATGCTCACTCAACAATAGATCGAGAGCACTTTTCCTGGCGTGATGGACCTCTGTGCTGTCCGTATCAATAATCATTCCATTCGCCACGGGGGCAGTGCATGAAGGAATCAACCTGCCCGAGACATGCTCCTTGACCACGCATACCATGCAGGACGTAAAGCTTGAATGACCTTTCAAATGACACATGGTCGGAATATTCACACCAGCGGCATTCGCTGCATCGAGGATGGTTGCGCCCTCTTTAATGGAAATCTTCTTGCCGTTTAGCATCAATTCAAGCATTACCCGCTCACTCCCATTTTTGCGTGCCTCACTCTAACTGCATCTGAGGGACATACCTGCCTGCAGGTATCACACCTGGTACACTTTTCATGCTGGATCTTATGTTTCTGATACGGAAGCAGTTCAATTGCATCAACAGGACATGCCTGTGCACATCTGGTACAACCGATACAATCATCATTAATATAATATGTAATCAAGGCCCTGCACTTGCCTGCTGGACAACGTCCTTGAAGATGCGCCTCATACTCATTTCGAAAATGCTTAATGGTGGAAAGGACAGGATTTGGCGCAGTTTTGCCCAAACCGCAAAGACTTCCGGCCCTTATAGTTTGGCCTAGATGCTCTAATCGTTCTATGTCTCCCTGCTCCCCCCTGCCATCACAGATTCTTTCAAGAATCTCCAGCATGCGTTTTGTACCTATTCGGCAATGCGTACACTTGCCACATGATTCCCTCTGCGTGAAAGTCATGAAGTACCTGGCGATATCAACCATGCAATCGGTCTCGTCCAAGACAACCATTCCCCCTGATCCCATAATACATCCTGCAGCCTCGAGTGCTTCGTAATCAACGCTGGTATCTGCAAGAGACTCGGGAATACAACCACCTGATGGTCCTCCGATCTGTACCGCCTTGAATTTCCGGCCACCTGCTGTTCCGCCACCTATTTCCTCAACGATTTGGCGAACTGTTATACCCATTGGAACCTCGATCAATCCACCCCTGACCACCTTTCCTGCCAGACTGAACACTTTGGTTCCCTTGCTGGTCTCTGTACCCATTGAAACAAAAGCTTCAACGCCGTTCCGCATGATCCATGGCACCATTGCATATGTTTCAACATTATTAATATTTGTGGGTTTCCCCCATAAACCATTCTCAGCAGGATAAGGTGGCCTGAATCTCGGCATACTTCTCTTACCTTCAATCGCGGCCAGCAATGCAGTTTCTTCTCCGGCAACAAAAGCACCTGCACCTTCTGCAATTTTCAGATCAAGACTGAATCCGCTCCCGCAGATATTCTTCCCTAGAAAACCCTTTTCTTTCATAACGGCAATAGCTTTTCGCACTCGTTGCAGGGCAAGCGGATATTCCGCTCGAATATACAAATAACCTTCACTTGCACCAATGGCATAAGCTGCAATGACCATGCCTTCAAGAACCCTGTAGGGAAAAGACTCCAGCAGCATTCTATCCATAAACGCACCTGGATCACCTTCATCCCCATTACAGACAATATATTTGACAGGACCGGAAGCATTCCTGACAAGCGTCCACTTCCGCCCTGTAGGGAACCCAGCCCCCCCCCTTCCCCGCAAACCGGACTTTATTAGACTGTCCACAATAGATTCAGTACTTAATCCACAAACGCACTTCCGGAGAGCAAGGAATCCTTGATTTCTACTATATTCATCAATATCCAAAGGATCCATGCTTCCACACCATTCGCTTGCAATTCTTTTCTGTTTCCCTAGAAAAGAGCAAACTGGTGCATCTCTGACATCCAGCTCGTACCGATTCACCGGCTCCCATGTTTCATCAGTCAATAAATGCTCCAATGCCGAAGAGAGTTCACTCCTTACAGTGCGCAAAAAACCATTCGGTTTGAAATGGCGCCGGACAATCTGTGCAGCGGCATCAGCGTTAACCTTGGCATAGGTAACGGGCTCTCCCTTTTCCGAGACAATCTGAACAAGCGGAGTCTGGTGGCACATACCTACACAACCAACCGGTTTTATGATCACATCTGCGCCTATTTTCTGGATTTCGGATTCCAGCTCCTGCCTGACTTTGTGACTTCCTCCAGCAACGCAGCATGAACCAACCCCGATCCTGATCTCTGTAAGCCCTTTTGGCCTTTCAGGTTGTTCACCTGCTTTACGAGGAACAATGTAACGTTGCTCAAGCGCAAGAAAATCTCGGATTGCACGGCCCACCGTATCCGGAGTCAGATGGCCATACGTCAGACCATCAATTTTAATAACCGGAGCAAGTGTACAACAGCCAAGGCATGCAACTTTTTCGATGGTAAATACTCTCCCTGGGTCTGTGTCTTCCCCGTCCGGTATTTTCAGATATCGAACCAATGCGTCCTGTATCAGTCCAGCACCCTTCACATGGCATGCTGTTCCATGACAAACACTGATAATGTGCCGACCAACGGGCTTGTGGCGGAACTGCGAGTAAAAAGAAGAAACTCCCGTAATGGCTGCCGGCGTTATTTCGGTTAAATCACAAACCCTCCTCAGCGCTTCATCCGGCAAATAATGAAAGTGCTGCTGAATTTTCTGAAGAATAGGAATAACAGCAGACGGCTTTCGGCCATGCTCAGCCACAGCGACATCGACCACAGACAGCTCAATCTGTTCAGTCACAAAGTTTTTATTCCCATCCGTCATTTGTTTTACCATCCTGACGACTCAATCGTTTCAATCGCTGCTTCAAGATTTGTTATTCAACATTCAATATTGAATATTGGCGTTATATCCTGCTAGTTGGTCCCTATACAAAAAAGGTTCGTCGCCCCACGCATGAATATTTTTCCATCCACAAATGCAGGGGAACAGTCACTCGGCTCACCGAGGCTTGCCTTACCGATAGCCGCGTACTGGCGATCGGCCTTGAAAATGAAAACCTCGCCGCTGCGGGAGACCTGATAAATAAGATTACCGGCAAGACCCGGAGAAGCATAAAACTCACCATCAAAACTTTTATCCCAGACTATTTTGCCGGTCTTGACATCCAGGCATGTAATCGTCCCTCCGGAATGAGCAAAGAAAACGAGATCGCCATTACTTACTGGAGAAGCAACATCACTGACCCCATCCTCTGATTTCCAGGCAACATGCGTCTTTGTAACATCGCCCGCCCCATCCGGCTTTATAGCATAAATCAAATCGGATGTTTCTGTGGCAATAACCAGGCCCCCGGCAAATATCGGCGATGGCGCGACATCAGAACCACCGCATTTCACACGCCACAGCTCCTTGCCGGAATCCGGATCATGCGACACAACAAATTCGTTTGCCATTGTCACAAGCTGGAAGCCTTTACCTGTATCGATCAATATCGGCGATGGCCATGATTCCGTGACTGGTCTTGACGCTGACCATACTTTCTTGCCTGAACCAGCATCCAGTGCAATTAACTGTGAAGTCCTGCCATCTTCACCACCGTAATCAAATTGAATAAGAATCTTTCCGTTGTGAAGAACAGGCGAAGCTGAAAATCCATATTTGTTGCCAGGCAGGCCAAGATCCGCCAGCCACATTTTCTGTGCACAGAAATCAAATGCGGAAATATCTCCATTGGCAAATATCGAATACACAATTCTTCCGTCGGTTACACTTGTTGGAGCCGCATAACCGGTATCCTGATTAACCTGAGGCACCTTGTTCGTATTACCCGGTGCAGAATCAACAGCCATCGTCCAAAGAAGAGTGCCATTTGCCGAATCAAAACAATAAACCTCACGTTTTTTTTCATTGGCACCCGTTAGAAATACCCTTTTTCCCCAGATCACGGGAGAACTAAGCCCGGGCAATGGTACTTTCACCTTCCAGATTATTCCTTTTCCGCTCTTTCCGTCCCAGGAGATCGGAGTATTCGTGTAGGAAGATGTTCCGCAGCCAGTCGGACCACGAAATGCCGGCCAATTTGTGAGGAAATCCGCACGTAAAGGCGGGGGTCCAAGAGGCTGGATTGAAACCACAACCTTTTCTTTAGTGCCCTGTCCTTCAACCATTACCTTATGTACATCAGATATCTCAATAACGTCCGATTCATTACGTTGCCATAGAATACCAGTAACAATGGAAGCAGTCAGCAATACGACAGATAAACCGCCAATTACCCACCTTGCTGAAGCAGCGGCAGCGAGATCCTCCGGGCGCATTACATATTCTTTTGGGTTTGGCATCTTCATCCGCATGACTGAAAGAGTTTTCAAACTTATAACTGCAAACACCAAGCCTCCAAGCAACAGGAGACTGCCAGTACCAAGAGATGTCAAACTGGCAAAATAGAATCTCCGCGAAGCAAGATCCATGTCCCTGATCTTATTCTTGAGCATTTCATCTGAAGGGTTATCTTTAAGGGCTGTACGAAGCTGTTCAATCTCAGGCATATCCAATGGTAATGACATTCTAACTGTAAACACATTGGCCAGCATCAACATGCCAACAATCAAGGAAAAACAGCACGACAATACAGCCAACACATAAACCATGCGGTAATACAACCTGCATGTTCTCTCATCAAGACTCATAGGACCCTCGCTTTTTATGTTTTCCCTTCAACAGGCGGCATTACCTTCAGCCTCTGCCGCTCTTTCGGACACGAAATAAAACATCTTGCACAGCTTAGGCAGTCACCCCTGTCGGGTTCATAAGTCATCCTGGTTCGCCGCACCGAAACACCGATCAGTCCAATTCCAAGCACAGCACCGATAAATCCTCCAACAAACCATCCTCCAATCCGAAATCTTTCCTGTATTGCCTTGGCTCTTAGAAACAATTCTTCTTTTTTAATCCCACTACCCTCAAAAGCCTCGACCTCGTACGCCATCATCTTAAGGCGTATTTTGTCATTTTGCTGGAAGGCTGTTGCCAGCTGAACATCCGGGCTGATTCTTGAAAACACTGCGTCTAGGCGCGATACGGACCACCCGGCAAGCAGGACAAGAACAGGCATGAGTAATAACAACCTGGCCAGGCGTTGCACCCCGCTACTTCGCTCTTCCGAAACTTGCCCCTTGTTCGGAGTTATGATTGCATCAAAAGGACAAGATTCTTCACACAACCTGCACTCCACGCATTCATCAGGAGAAATGGTTGCATGCCACTTTGAAAGTCGAGACGACCAATTCAACAAAACCCCAAAAGGACACATAAAACGGCAATAAGGCCTCGCAACAAAAACACCCACAAGCAACAAAACAATACCAAACAAGACTATCGGAAGATCGCCACTCAGCCTGAATAAGGGAACAAACGGATCAAAGCGACATATAACAAATGCAGCACCTACTGCTGCAAACAGGATTCCCAATCCAAGATAAATATACGGTACAATTTTTAGAAGTGTGACAACTAGCCGAGGCAATCTTACCGGAAAAAGGATCATAAGGTCTTGAATGCCACCAAGCGGACATACAGCCGCACAAAATACCCGTCCGAACAGCAGTGCAAAAATCAAAGGAAGTATAAAAAAAGCCGTAGCGGTGAAAGAAAGTACATACTGGCTGTCAAACAACCACAATGTTACGTTCTGGATTGCTCCTATCGAACAAATACACCCTTTCCTCCAGAATCCGAAATATATCACAGAAAAGAAAGACAGCAGAAACACACCCTTCCTGGATCGTTTTTTTAAAACAAGCCATGTCGCGAGAGAGAGCGTCCCAAACAATACGGCAACATCCGCATATTCAAGAATAGCCTCCCTAGGACTCTGAACAGCTGTTTGCGGCAGCTCATAACCTTTTTCAAACTGAGGTTTTGGGAACCGATTCTCCGCCATGACATCGACAGCCAAAAACAGCAGCAAATATAATAATGTCGTTTTAATCATGATGTTTTGAACAAATAAGCTTCATCTGCAGGAACACGACTGTATGCACCGGCCGGACAATTCCTGGCAATTGAACATTCGTTACAGTTAACACACAGGTCGTGGCACACCTGGAGTTTCAGGGACCCGTTCCCAAATGCACCACAGGTTTTCACGCATTTTCCACATCCAATGCAAAGAGAAAGATCTATCGTATACTCATAGTACGGCTCTTCAATATATTTTCTACGAATGGCACCTGTAGGGCATATCTGATTCTCGGCAGCGCTTGTCAGGACGGACGTTCCGGGCTGGAAATAACCAAAGCATAACTTGCAGTACCCGCACATATCGAAACGATGGATACATTTCACAGCCGATGGCTGCAATACACATTCCGTGGCACACCTGCCGCACTGGATACATTTTGCAGGATCAAGTTGCCAGACAGTCCGTCTCGAACCAAGCGGCTTAGCCAACCATGAGTAAGGCGACTTGCATTTTGCAAGGGATGGACATCCCCCGCATGCTTTCCCATTCCCTGGACCGCCAGGCAATGAACAACGTCGCCGTACAAATGCCATCCCGCCAAACAACCCGAGCAACAGAAGGAGAATCCATCTTATGATAAAACGGAAGAATTCCCGCCTGCTCTTCGGTTTTTCACCATATCCGCGTATATCCGTATCCATAGTAAATCTCATATACAGTTACGACTGTAAATACGAACTCTTCCATTCTGTGGATCGAGCACGAATATTCTCCCCTTCGAATCTACAGCCAGGTCCAGCCCTAAAGCATCTTTATTCCATTCTTCCTGACCTGATATAATGCCTTTAAGCTTACATTCTGAATCATAAACTTTAACCCTTACAATATGCTTCTCGCTGGTCACAAAAGAACCGTCAGGCATAAGTGCAAAATTGGACGGATTGCAACAGCCACAAAAACCTTCAGCATCCAGTCCAGGCCGGCCCCAGTACGAGATGAATCTGCCATCTGAGGTATAATGTTCCAGTCTGTGTTGGCCCGGGTTTGCTGCCCATAGACTGCCGTCACGGGCAATCGCCACATCAAAGAAAGCACTTGGGACGACAAACCCTACTTTACGCTTGTCGGCATCCTTTTCACCAACTCTCCCCAGTAACTCACCGGAAACAGAATAAAGCCAGACAATCTTGTTCATACAATCAGCCACATACACATAGTTTGATGTCGATGCTATGGATGTCAGAACAGCATTGGACGCTGGAGACTCCCACGCCGCTTTCCTTCCTCCATTCTTATGATAAACTTCGACATGATCTGACAAACCGACAAGAATCTCACCATACGGTGAAATAGAAAGACATCGCACACTTTCCGCTACAACAAAACAATGTACATGCACCCCGTTAATATCAAGCATTTCAACCGCCGTTTCACCTCCGACATAAATATTATCGTCCCCATCAACAGCCAACGCACTGAGATCACCTATTGATGGATTGATAATCTTCATTTTGACATTCAACAAAAGGCTGGAGTCGGTTTTTTTGAGAACATCAATATCATGCCTGGAAGCCGTCCTCGAATGGTCCCCTCCCGTCCCTGAGATCCCGCGGACCAGCATCAAAACAAAAGCAACAGCAACTGCAATGAAGCCAATCACCAGCATATTTCTGACAGTTGTATTTGCCTCACTCATACGATTACTTTTCATCAACTTTTCTTAAATCCAGGCATCGCATTGTTTCGTAATCTCTCAGCAGAAGAAAACCATTTGCGAAAGCCATTGGTGCCCATGATTCCTTACCGTCAAGCACCTTGGATTGGGCGAGCTTTACATACCCCTGCTCTGTTGCCTTGGCCATTGTCAGCATCCCGTTATCTTCGAGAATAATCAGCTTATCATTTATGACCATGAATGGACCAAGCCCGAATCTTTCAGAAGAACCACTTGTCCATGCAACCTTTCCATCAGGATTAAGACAAACGGCCTGTTTCCTGACGGGACCTGCATCAGCTGGAAGTACCGAGAAGAGATATCCTTTATAGAAAATCGGGGTATGCTGTTCACAGGCAAAGATTTTCTTATCGAGGTCATAAAGCTTGGTAACGAAAAAATTCCCTGCTGAGTTCACCACTTTAAACATCGCACTCCCAACCCCATAACCGGACGTCATGAATATCCGGCCATCCCCAAGTGACACGGGCGCAGGCGCCACGACCTGATGATTCCATTCGCCGGTCTCCCACACAATTTTCCCGATATCATCCTTTTCCGCCGAGACTCCTGTTATTCCTCCTATTGAACAATAAACATACATTTTCCTGCCGGCAATACTCATCGGCAAAACGGATGAGTGAGACATTTTCCATTTCTTTTCGTTCGGAGTCTGCCACAAGACTTTTCCGGTCTCGCAATCCACGCCTATCAGCAGTGCTTTACCACCAACACCAATTATAACTTGATTGCCATCAACGAGCGGGCACTGTCCCGTATACCACATGGGAACGGATGCCCCCCATTCCTTCTCAAGATCAATACCCCATTTAAATTCGCCATTTCGGGCATCGGTACACATCACATGACAGCGTGGACCTATTGTAATAACATGTCGATCTGTGACAGCGGGAACTGTGCGCGACATACCATGGTTTCTTTTGACATGCACATGATACCAGCGCCGCCATATTTCTTTCCCATTATCCAGGGAGAAACATCGAAGCGAATCGGCATCTTCCTTGTCGTCATAATCCAGAAGATATACACATCCGTTAAGAATGACAGGTCCTGCATAGCCTTCCCCTAAATTAACAGACCATCGTACAGGCAGGCCTTTTTCGTCCCAATGCTCCGAGAGCAACAGGGGCGTTGAAACAATATTGTCGTGATTTGCCCCTCTGAAACATGGCCATGCGCCATCAAGTTTGGATGGAACTCCATCGAACTTCTGAAATTTCTCGCCAATTTTGACAGGAGCATCGACTTGAGACAAAACTGCTGTCGGGTCTACGAATTCTCCGGGGAGCGCATTTCTTCGCTCAATATGTAAATTATTTGAGGAATTACGCCACCAGACAAGCAAAAATACCCCAGCGACAATTCCGGCAACAATAAGAATCAGGACAGGAAAGTACTCTCTGGCGCCATCATAACCTGATGGTCCGTGATTACCTGTAACATTATTTCCGTCATTATTTGCTGACATCAATAGAAACCAAGTCACCTTTATTGTTTCGGCAATATATAACACCCCTGCAGAAAACAGGGGAAGTCCAGCACGTCTTACTCAATATGTCTTTGGTGGAGGATGATTCTTCGTAACTCGCCGGTGAAGCTTTTGCAATGAAAAGATCACCACCCTCGTTAAGCATTATTATTCTATCTCCAGCAATGGTCATACCTCCAAAGCCAAGGTTCTGAGCCCATTTTTCTGTTCCTGTGCCCGGATCCAGGCATTTCAGCGCTCCTTTACCGGTATTGCCGTCGACGCCATACAGATTCCCGTTCAAAATAACACAACTGCTGAAATGGTTCCGCATACTCTTGTTTTCCCAGAGAATCTTTGGCTGAGCTCCACTTATATCTACAAGAGCACACCCTCTGTTATATCCAGAAGATATGAATAATTTGTCATTGATCGGCAAAGGGTCCGCGGCATTTACATCATAACTTGTTTCCCAATTAACGAAACCCACTTGTTTACCGCTCTTTGCTTCCACTACACAAAGGCCTTTGCTACTGAAAAGAGCTACGCAATCCACACCGCCTTTTTTGAAAACCACAGGTGTTGAATACCCGCCCTTACCTGAACTGCTCCAGATCTTTGCCCCGTTCTTACAGTTCATCGCAACTCCCGCCTCACCCGCATTGATCAACAGCATATCTCCATAAATAACCGGTGACCCAGCCAGTCCCCATGTGATATTCTCGCCACCACCATCCCTCAACACATTCTTCTCCCAGATCACCTTACCATCCGTCATGTTCAGGCAAAACAGGTCCCCGTTACGACTTAATGTGTATACAACCTTGCCGTCTGTCGTCGGCGTCGTTCTCGGGCCAGAATAATTACCCGCATCGCAGGGATACGAATGGCGCCAGACCTCCTTGCCGTCTTTAACATTCAGGGCATAAACAATGTCCTTACCATTAACATTACCCATGGTAAATAGCTTGTCGCCATAGATAGAAACACTCGACCATCCTTCTCCAACATTAATTTTCCAGACGATCTTTGGCCCTGAAGAAAGAGCGTTGGGATTCCAAGTATTTTCCTTGGAAATACCATCCCGATTTGGCCCGCGAAACTGAGGCCAGTCAACTCGCTCTGCTGATAGACCGCTCAATGCCGAAATCAAACAAAAAACTATCCATTCAACCATTAGAGTCGATAAACGCATTTGACCTCCTAAATTAAATTTATTGAGAAAGAAATACATCACAGGCTGTATTCTTTAACAGACAAGTTACCAAAGCAGAAAGATTGGGCAATAAAAATGACTTGTTTATCCCGCAATAGAGATCACTGCCCTATGCAATTAATCCCTGGCCTTACCACACACAATGCAGCTACTTCTGTTTTATGTCGTAGCAGAGCAGTATACCCTGGTCACGAATATACAGTTTTCCATTCAGAATGACCGGATGGGTCCAACTCTTTTTATTACTGCGATCGGGTTGAGAGAAACGTCCCTTTTCTACATACTCCCTAGGATTTGCTTCTATTAATGCCACGGGCCCATCTCCTGTTTCACTCCTGATATAGAAATGGCCATCCGCATATGAAATTGCACCTTTCCCCACGCCCTTATTGACCCATGCAATTTCACCCGTTTTAAAATCTTGGCACACCCATCCTTTGCCATCGCAATGTCCATAAAGGTAACCATTTAGAAGAATGACACCGCCATGATGGTTAACCATATTCTTGTTTGCATAAAGTTGCTCAGCCTTGAAGCTGGTGCCCTCTTTTACAATTTTAAAAGCGTTGCATCCAACACCATATGCGGAACAGACAAAAACTTGATTATCCGCATAGATCGGTGTTGGTACAACAGCCACTTTTCCAGGGCGATCCCCGCGCCAGAGAACTTTTCCATCAGATACTGAAACACCGACCACACTTGCCGGCGTAAACTGGATCACCTGTCTTTGCCCCAAAACATTCTCAATAATCATGGAAGAGTAATGAGCCGGATCGGTAAAATCTTTTGTCTGCCATATTTTATCGCCAGTTTTCTTATTTAAAGCAACAATAGCTCCCTGACCTCCTCCAGGCGTTACAATAACCTTGTCGCCATCTACCAAAGGCGATTCTGCGTAACCCCACGAAGGTATGCGCCCTCCGAAATCTTTTGTCAGGCTCTTGCGCCATATTTCCCTGCCAACAGCGCTGTCGACACAGACCAAGTCACCATGCTGGTTCAGCGCGTAAACACAGTTACCATCTACCGTGGGAGTGCCACGAGGGCCTTCATAACCGCCATATTGACCGGTTTCCCCAATTTTAGTTGACCATAGTTTTTTTCCAGTGAACTCATCGAGAGCAATCAAGTGACATCCCCCGTCCAAGTCACCCATGGTGAACATTTTCCCTTTCACGGCTGAAAAACCTGAGTATCCAACGCCAAGATCTGATATTTTCCATACTTGGACAGGGCTTCCTGAAGGCCATTGTTTCAAAAGCCCCGTTTCTTTGCTCAGCCCATCGCGATTTGCACCGCGCCACTGAGGCCATTCATAACTTCCTGCAGCGAATATATCCGAGACAATGAACATTACAGAAAAAAGAATAACTACCAATCTGGTTCCAAACAGCATATTTCGCCTCCCGTTTTATTCATGAAAAAAAGCCGTTCAGCTTTATGTACATAGGTTATACATCGCATTGGAAATGGCAACATCAAAGGTGGTGGGCGATAAAGGACTTGAACCTTCGACCCCTACCATGTCAAGGTAGTGCTCTAGCCAACTGAGCTAATCGCCCGCTTTTGAGAAGCGCAAACTATAAGAAGATAACTCTACCAATGTCAATATTTTACACGACATTTCATTATTACAACCGTTACTATCAAGCACACCCGTGATTCAAGCTACACATCATGATACTGGATGATTAGTAAGGAAGAGAATATCGCCTATCAAGAGTAAAGGCATTTTCTATGTGATTTAGCAAAGGATCCATTCCATCTGTACTTCCGACGACCTCGACCACATCAAATCTGAAGTTTACGCGGGGACACTTGATCTGTTTAAGATACCTGACAGCTGCCCTTGACATAACATGCCGCTTGTTTTTATCCACGGCAGTCAAGGGCCTCCCGAAATCCTGACTATTCCTTGTCTTGACCTCGACAAAAACCAGCACGTCTCCATCTCGCGCGACCAGATCAATCTCATCGCGATCACCAATCCTAACCCGTTTCCCGAGTATTTTATATCCCTTTGATTTGAGAAATTCTTCAGCTTTTTGCTCACCCCAGATACCGGTATCAAAAGAGTTCGGACTGTTCATTGCGGTACTCCTGTTGACACTTCTCAATTTTCCTTATGGCCGCAGACTCACGAACAGGGCGAAACGACATCCTGTGGACTGAAGAAGGACCATGCTCAAGAAGAGCCTGCATATGCATTCTGGATCCATATCCTTTATGCTTAGCAAAACCATATTCAGGATATTCGAGATCAAGATCCTTCATGACTCTGTCGCGAAGAACCTTTGCAACAACACTGGCTGCCGCTATCGAAATACTTTTACCATCACCTCCGATAATGGAAGTGGATGGACACGGGAAGCCTTTAACCGGAAGCCCATCAACCAGTATATGATCAGGTGAACATGGGAGCTTTTCGACTGCCCTGATCATGGCCATGTGTGTTGCATTGAGAATATTTACTGAGTCAATTTCCGCTACGTCGGCATACCCCACTCCAATTTTGACAAACGGAGAAGCGGAAAGAATATTGAAGAAATGTTCGCGGCGAGATTCAGTTAGTTTTTTTGAATCAGTAAGCCCTTCAAGCATACCATGTTCTTCAGCTTCTAGGAAATAGAAGTCAAACACCGCAGCGGCGGCCATCACAGGACCTGCAAGAGGACCTCGCCCAACCTCATCGACGCCTGCAACTCTCGTAAGTCCATTTTTCCAGCATTGGCGTTCAAAGCGGAGCAAGGTAAGCTCCCGTCATCAGGCTTTGCCCTTGGTCTCACCCTTTAAGCGAGCCTTCTTCCCCGTCAACTCTCGCATATAATATAATTTGGCTCGCTTAACCCTTGAAGAACTTTCAACCTCAATCTGCGCAATATGAGGGGAGTGAACAGGAAAAACACGCTCGACACCCACACCATGCGAAATACGCCGTACAGTGAAAGTTTCAGTGGATGCACCACCATCCTTGGCAATCACCACACCGGGAAACACCTGTACACGTTCCTTGTCACCTTCCTTGATCTTAACGTGCACTTTGACATTGTCACCGACAGAAAAAACTGTCTTCTCGTTAACGTTCTCTTTATTTATCTTATCTATAATTTTCGAAGCCATAATGCCCCCATCCAGTCTTATTTATTCAACAAATCCGGCCTTTTCTTAATGGTTCTGGCGACGGCCTGTTCTTTTCGCCACCGGGCTATCTCCTCGTGGTTGCCCGACATCAATATTTCAGGAACCTTCATTCCCCTGTATTCAGGCGGTCTTGTATATTGAGGATATTCAAGATATCCCTGATTGAACGACTCTTCAACCGTCGCCCCCTCACCGCCAAGAACACCCGGCAATAATCTCACTACAGAGTCAATCACAACCGCGGCAGGCAACGCACCGTTTGTCAGGACATAATCGCCGATCGATATTTCGTCCGTCGCAAGATGCTGCCTGACCCGCTCATCAACTCCTTCGTAATGACCGCATATAAAGATCAAATGTTTTTCTTTTGATAACTCAACAGCCATCGATTGCTTGAATGGCTTACCCTGCGGAGTCATCAAAATTACCCGTGCCCCATGAGTCATCACCGATTCGACTGCCTCAAACAGCGGTTCCGGCTTCATCAACATTCCCGGGCCACCACCGTATGGTTTATCATCCGTTGTCCTGTGAACGTCGTGAGTAAAATCCCGTAAATCAATTGTCCTTAACTCAACAGCGCCCTGTTTTGCAGCCCTTTTCAGCATGCTCTCATTCAAAAACCCGTCAAGCATTCGGGGAAATATCGTGATTACATCAATCGAGAGTGCATCAGCCATAACAGCCACTTTTCCGCATAACGGAATAAATAGACTACTTTTTAGCGGCCTTCTTCGCCTTCTTTATAAGGCTCAGCACTGTATCACTGATTATGGCTCCCTTACTTTTCCAATGATCAATACGATCCAACTTCAATCCGAAATTATCACCCTTCATTTCAGGATCGTACCAGCCCAGCAATTCCAGATAGCGCCCATCACGTGGCGACCTGGAACTTGTAGCAACAACACGGAAGCTCATATCATTTTTGGCTCCCATTCTCCGCATTCTGATTTTTACTGACATTAGACCTCTCCTAAAAAAGCCGGAATAGTTACACACTCATCCGGCAATTTGCAAGCCTTCTTCCTTTTTATTATGCTTCCTGGCAGCAGCCTGTTTTTGCCGGAATTTCAACATTTTACCTGAACAAACTACTTCAATAATCTTATTTTCCTCCAACTTTCCACGCAAAATCTCCTCTGAAAGAGGATCTTCGATGAATTTCTCGATTGCTCGCCTGAGAGGCCTGGCACCTTGCGCAATGTTAAAGCCCTTCTCAATCAGAAACTCTCTTGCGGACTTCGCCAGTGACAGTTTGCGCCCCTTAACAGCAAGTCGCTTTTCAATCTTTACTAACTCCAATTCAAGAATCTTCCGAACATCTGATTCCACGAGCTGATGGAAAACAATGATATCATCGAACCGGTTCAGAAATTCAGGCCGAAATGCGCGCTTTGCTTCCTCAAGCATATGTTTTTTGGTTCTTTCATAATCGGCATGGTCAGACTTCCCTCCAAACCCGAGTCCGCCTGCCCCCTTCGCCGCATCGTAACCCAGATTTGACGTCAAGATCACGATTGTATTCCTGAAATCCACATGCCGCCCAAAACTGTCAGTCAAAGAACCTTCCTCAAGTATTTGCAAAAGCATATGCATCACATCTGGATGAGCCTTTTCGACCTCATCGAAAAGAACCAGCGAATAAGGTCTGCGCCGTACCTTCTCGGTAAGCTGACCACCTTCTTCGTACCCCACGTAGCCGGGAGGCGAACCTATAAGGCGGGAAACGCTGAATTTCTCCATGTATTCGGACATGTCGATCTGAATTAAAGCATCTACGTCACCAAACATGAACTCCGACATCGCCTTGGCAAGCAGTGTCTTACCAACCCCCGTAGGTCCCAGGAAGATAAATGAACCTATTGGCCTTGCAGGGTCTTTCAGGTCAGCCCTTGATCTTCTTAATGCTCTTGAGATTGCGCCAATGGCTTCCGCCTGGCCAATAACTGTCTGCGTAAGAACTTTTTCCATGTCCAGCAATCTGGCCAGTTCTCCACCCTCCATTTTCTTTAGTGGGATACCGGTCCATTTTGAAAGCACAGAAAGTATATCATCCGTTGTCACTTCAGCCTGCTGCTCTTTGTGCTCGTCTTTCCATTGCTTGACTGTTGCCTCGAGAGCCTCCCGTTCCTTCCTCTCGTCATCACGCAGTTTAGCGGCTTCTTCAAAACGTTGTTTCTTGATGGCCTCTTCCTTATTTATGCGAATACGCTCAATCTCGGACTCTTTTTCCCGCAGATCAGGAGAACGTGTTGTATTACGTATCCTCACAAAGGCACCAGCTTCATCAATTGTATCAATGGCCTTGTCCGGCAGAAACCGACCGGAAAGATAACGGTCTGATAACCTCGCGGCATGTTCAAGGGCATCAGCTGTATACTTTACATTATGATGCTGCTCATATTTCTCTCTTATTCCCTTGAGGATGCTGATCGTCTGATCAACCGATGGTTCTTCTATTCTTACTGTCTGAAAACGCCGCTCAAGGGCTGAATCCTTTTCGATGTGCTTGCGGTATTCATTCAAGGTCGTAGCGCCGACACACTGCAGTTCCCCTCGTGCCAATGCCGGTTTGATAATGTTTGAGGCATCCATCGCCCCCTCCGCTCCTCCCGCCCCGACTATTGTATGAAGTTCGTCTATAAAAAGAATTATGTTTTTGGAACGTCTGATTTCGTCCATCACAGCCTTTATGCGCTCCTCGAACTGGCCGCGATATTTTGTTCCGGCAATCATGAGTGCCATATCAAGAGTAACAACTTTTTTCCCACGCATGATTTCAGGCACATCGCCTGCAATTATAGCCCTGGCCAAACCTTCAACCACTGCGGTCTTTCCCACACCAGCCTCGCCGAGCAGAACAGGGTTGTTCTTGTTGCGACGGCAAAGAATCTGAATTACACGTTCCAGTTCTTTTTCACGGCCAATCACAGGGTCAAGATCGTTCTTCCTTGCAAGATCCGTAAGATCACGTCCAAATGCATTTAAAGCAGGGGTCTTTACTTCGGTTGTTGCAGCAGCGGCAGACGCCTGTTGTGGTTTGATTTTCTCGGCAGATTCAGGGCCTGCGGACATTATATCTTCTTCACCGCTGAAGTTCGGATCCAGCTCTTTCATGATCTCGACCCTTGCAGTATCAAGATCAACGTTAAGATTTTTTAAAACCTGAGCAGCGACTCCCTCTCCTTCCCTCACAAGACCGAGCAGGATATGCTCAGTGCCTACATATGTATGGCCAAGAGCCTGGGCTTCAGCTATTGCCAACTGCAATACTTTCTTGGAACGGGGTGTAAAAGGAATGTTACCTATCGTTTTTGTCTCAGGCCCATGCCCTACCGATTTCTCAACCTCCAAACGTACAGCCTCGAGGGAGATTCCCATTTTCTCGAGCACATTTACAGCAACACCTTCCCCTAACGCAATGAGGCCCAGAAGCAAATGCTCAGTGCCAACATAAGGATGATTAAAGGAGTCTGCTTCTTTCCTGGCTAGATCGATAACCCTGCGCGCTCTGGGTGTAAAATTTGCAAAACTGTTCATAATAAGTCCTTTATGCCAGGGAAATACCCCGCAGTTTTTCCCTGACAATCTCTGCTCTCAGGCCATCCCTTTCTTCCGGGCCAATATTCTTTTTTTTCATCTTCTGAAGATGCCCAGGCTGCGTCAAGAGCATTATTTCATTGATCTCCGCAATTGTAAGATTCCTGACAAATCCAAGCTCAACACCAAGACGCAATGCAGACATCAAGTCAACAGACTCCACAGAAGTTAAGATCTGGGCATGCATGAGAATACCAAATGCCCTGCCGGTGTGATCCATTAACTGCCGCTTCCTCTGTTCAAGCAGACGTCCACGGGCATTCAACTCATGATTAACCAGATCGTCAACAACATCACTCATCCTGCTCAGGATTGCTTCTTCCGACTCTCCAAGCGTTGTTCTGTTGGATATCTGGAACATATTGCCAAAAGCCTCCGTCCCCTCACCCCATAAGCCCCTGACTTCCATGTCAATTCTTGTCAACCCCTTAATGACAGACTCCACCTCGTCCATAAGCCGTAAGCCAGGCAGATGAAGCATCACGCTGATTCTCAGTCCTGTACCTAGATTACTTGGACACGCAGTCAGGTATCCGAACTCTGGTGAAAATGCATAATCAACAAAACATTCCAGTTCGGAATCGACGCCATCAACTCGTTTCCAGACTTCACGCATGCTTAGCCCTGAAGCTACAGCCTGCAGTCTGAGATGATCCTCTTCGTTTATCATTATGGCTACATGCTCATCTGATGAGGTAACAAGGAAACTTCCAGAGCCTTTTTCTGCAAACTCATTGCTTATAAGGTGTCGCTCCCTGAGAATCTCTTTTTCGACAGAGTCAATTTTACTCATATCCCTGAAAACAGACTGATCCAGACCCCTAATCTTTTCAAAAGCAGAACAGAGCTGCTGGCATATATTTATACGCTCATCTTCGCCTGCCCATCCAGGGAAAGCAGAGTTCCTCAGGTTTCTCGCCAAACGGGCACGACTGCTGATAACCACTCCTGAGTCATTCTTCTGCGATGTGAATAAGTCGATCCCTTCAATTCCAGCTAAATCACCCAAGATCATCGGTTTCCCTCCTTGGAAGATTCCGGATATTGTACCCCGGGCTTTAGAGCGTGAATGGCATCTCTGATTTCGGCTGCTTCTTCAAACTGTTGAAGAGAAACGGCAGCATCAAGTTTCTTTTGAAGAATCGACAGATTAACAGCCGTCTGTTCCTTCACAGGCACTTTTCCAGTATGCCTGGTTCCTTTCTGGAACTCATCCAGCAAGGGAAGCAGATCATCGAAAAATGTCTTGTAACACGTCGCACATCCAAAACGTGATGTTTTACGGAAATCACTTCTTCGCATGTGGCAGTCAGGACACGTTGGCTCAGGAGAGTGAGTCTCAACCTTACGTTGAGACTCCATGCCAAAGAGAAAATCCGTCAGTGATGCAGGCGAGAGTTTTGCAATAAAACCTTTCTTCTCAGCACACTCACTGCAAAGGTGTACTTCTCTCACTTCACCTTTGAAGGCGTGTTTGAGATGAACTACTGCTTCGTTCTGTTTGCATAACTCGCACTGCATTTCTGCCACCATTATCGAATCGGCCTTCCAATACTCCTGGCAAACTTGCTGAACTTGCCAGCCAGTTCCCTGGTTATCCGGCCCGGTTTACCGTCACCTATTTTTCTGCGATCCATGTTGACAACGCCAATGACTTCCGCTGCGGTACCGGTGAGAAACATTTCGTCTGCATTATATAAATCATACCGCGTCATCATGCTCTCACGAACCTCGTATCCACTTTGACGGGCCAAGGTCATTACAACATCACGGGTTATTCCTTCCAGGCTTCCAGCAGAGGTTGGCGGAGTCAAAAGACATTTTCCCTTGATGATAAACACATTATCACCCGTGGCTTCCGCAACAAATCCCTGGGCATTCAACATAATTGCTTCTGGAACACCCCCGTTTATTGCCTCAATCTTAGCCAAGATATTATTGAGATAATTTAAACTCTTGATATTCGGATTAACGGCTTCAGAAAGATTCCTTACTGTGGCAACCGTCACGATAGAAAGCCCATTTTCATAGAGTTTCTTTGAATAAAGCTGTATATTACCCGCGATGATAATTACCTGAGGGGTCTTACAATTAAACGGGTTAAGACCTAACGTACCAACCCCCCTGGTGACAACCAGTCGAATATAGCCATCTGACGTTTTGTTTGCCTTGCAGGTTCTGACAACAGCTTCTGCCATCTGTTCCTTTGTCATCGGTATTTCGAGTGCTATAGCACGCGCCGATCGGTACAAACGGTCAATGTGTTCATCCAGCATGAAGACCCGGTTATTGTAACTTCGAATTCCTTCAAAAACACCATCACCGTAAAGAAGTCCATGATCAAACACAGAAACACATGCCTTTTCCTTAGGCACCAGTTTTCCATTCATAAATATTTTCATCATTACTTCTCCTTCAACAGTTTCAAACAACTTGTCCCCATAAAAAAAACTGATCGATCCCCTGTATCACGGGGATGATCAACCTCGTCGACATCAACATCTAAGGTATATATGGTGCACCCGGAGGGAGTTGAACCCCCACGGCCTTGCGGCCACAAGGACCTGAACCTTGCGTGTATGCCAATTTCACCACGGGTGCAGAACAAACAGGCAGCACTATAGGCAAGCGCCACGAAACCGTCAACAACCAGTTACCGGTTTGTCAATTTATCTCTTGACAAGGATAATACCGATTCGTTAATTTTTTGTCAATTCGATGAGAAAAAATAACAACATGTTGAATAGTAGAATAGAATAAATTCCCCCGCATGAATGACTTTTAAAAAGAGGTGGATTGATGAGTGAGAATCTCAGTGCATTTATAAAAAACATCTGCAAGAAATATAAAAATGACCACACTCGCCTGATGGATATTGCCAATGACCTTCAGAATGAATTCGGATGTGTATCAGGAAAAGCAATGGGGTTGATTGCCAAGGAACTGTCAATCCACCGCGTGGACGTAGAAAGCCTTACCAGTTTTTATGCTTTCCTTTCCAAGCAACCAAAAGGAAAAATCGTAATCCGGTTATGTAATGACATCATCGATGAATTAAAAGGCAGTGCAGAAGTTGCTGCAGCATTTGCAGACGAACTTGGGATCAATATTGGCGAGACAAGCCCCGACGGAAAAATAACTCTTGAGTATACACCCTGTATTGGAATGTGCGATCAGGCTCCAGCAGCGATTATAAACGAGGTCGTTTTCACAAACCTCAACAGCGACAAGGCCAGGGAGATTGTGCGATCTTTAAAGAAACACGGGGATCCTGCCAGGCTTTCAACACCACTCGGCGACGGCAACAACGCAAATGAGCTGGTACGTTCCATGGTGAATAACAACCTGCGCCGAAAAGGTGAAGTTATTTTTGCGGATTACAAGTCAGGCGACGGCTTAAGCAAAGCTCTTTCCCTTTCACCCGTTGAAGTAATAAGGGACATTAAAACATCCCGCCTGCGCGGACGAGGTGGCGCAGGCTTCCCCACCGGGATGAAATGGGAATTTACCCGCCAAGCTGAGGGTACTAAACGCTACGTCATCTGCAATGCCGATGAAGGAGAACCCGGGACATTCAAGGACAGGGTAATTCTGACAGAATGCCCTGATCTGATGTTTGAGGGTATGACAATAGGCGGATATGCAATTGGTGCCGAAACAGGAATACTGTATCTGCGCGGTGAATACGCTTATCTCTTGCCATACTTGGAAAACACCTTAAGCAACCGCAGGAGAAACGGACTCTTGGGCAAGAATATAGGAAGCAAACGCGAATTCAACTTCGACATTCGCATTCAGATCGGTGCTGGTGCATACATATGCGGAGAAGAAACCGCGCTCATAAGCTCCTGTGAAGGACTGCGCGGTGACCCGAAAACGAGGCCACCATTCCCTGCACAAAAAGGATATCTGGCCGCACCGACAACAGTTAACAACGTTGAGACATTTTGTTGCGTGGCAAGAATTCTGGACAAGGGCGCGCCATGGTTCATGGAAATTGGCTCCAAGGGGAGTCCTAGCACGAAACTCCTCAGTGTTTCCGGGGACTGTCATATGCCTGGGACGTACGAAGTGCCATTCGGAATCAAGGTGTCGGATCTACTGAAAATGGTGGGCGCAGATGATGTTGCCGCAATACAGATCGGCGGACCTTCAGGACAAATGATCGGACCTGCTGACTTTAAACGTACTATCTGCTATGACGATCTGGCAACTGGTGGTTCCATCATGATTTTCAATTCCAGCAGAAACTTACTCCACATAGCATCTAGATTCATGGATTTCTTTATTGAAGAAAGCTGCGGGTTTTGTACCCCATGTCGAGTCGGTAATGTGCTTCTTAAAGAAAGGCTGGACCGTATTATTGCAGGAAATGGGGAACCTTCCGACTTAATCTACCTCCAGGAACTCGGCGAATCCATCAAAACATCGAGCCGATGCGGAATGGGACAGACCTCGCCAAATCCAGTATTAAGTACACTGAAAAACTTCCGGGGTGTTTACGATAAACTCGTAAAGAAAAACAAGGACGGTCTCATGTGTTCTTTTGACATTAAATCATCATTGAAAGAGGCCGAATCCATTGCCGGCAGGCCTTCAGAAATATTCTAAACAAGAGGGTTTTATGAGTGAAAATATTAATTTTACGATAGATGGTGTTGAAATTAAAGCTAAACACGGCGAAACCATACTGGAAGCCGCAGACAAGGCGGGTGTTTATATACCCCGTCTCTGTTACATGAAAGGACTCATTCCGCATGGCAGTTGCCGTGTCTGTACAGTAATGGTAAACGGAAGACCTCAAGCCGCATGTACTCAGCCCGTTGTTAATGGAATAGTTGTTGAGAACAACACCCCTGCTCTTCAAACTCATCGGCGTAACCTTATCGACATGCTGTTCGTAGAGGGCAACCATTTTTGCATGTTTTGTGAAAAGAGTGGAAATTGCGAACTGCAAGCCATGGCTTACAGGTTTGGTATCGCCGCGCCAAAATATCCATATAGTTTCCCGGCCAAGGATATCGATGCATCTCATCCGGACATATTCATCGACAGAAACCGCTGCATACTGTGCGGCAGATGCGTTTCTACATCTCGTGATATTGACGGCAAATCAACCTTCGGATTTGTCGGGCGCGGCCCTCACAAGAAAATAGCCGTAAATGCCGATAAAGACCTCGGCGATACGAATGCAGATGTGAAAGATAAAGCCGCTTCGAGCTGCCCTGTCGGAGCGCTTATGATAAAACGTGTTGGTTATGCAGTCCCCTTAGGAAACAGAAAATACGACAAAAAGCCCATTGGATCAGAAATTGAATCTTCGAAAAGTAATTAACCAGGAGAGGTAATCGAACATGGCTAAACCCAAAATTGCGACCACATCGCTTGCCGGATGTTTTGGTTGTCACATGTCCATCCTGGACATTGATGATAGAATATTGAAACTCATCGAACTTGTAGACTTTGACAAGTCACCTATCGACGACATCAAGGAATTCTCAGGGCGTTGCGCAGTTGGCATTATTGAAGGCGGTTGCTGTAACGAGGAGAATGTTCACGTACTGCAGGAATTCAGAAAACATTGCGATATACTTATTGCATGCGGTGACTGCGCGACAATGGGAGGAATTCCAGCCATGCGCAACAATATTCCACTTAAAGAATGCATTGATGAGGCATACAGGAATAGTCCAACAGTCTACAACCCAAAGAATATAACACCAAACGACAAGGAACTTCCCCTCCTGTTGAATCGCGTTTATCCCTGTCATGAGATAGTAAAAATTGATTATTTTATGCCAGGATGTCCACCATCTGCTGACACCATATGGCAGACATTGATTGCATTATTAAACAACAAGCCGCTGGAATTACCCTACGAACTTATCAAATATGATTGAAGCCTGGCCTGGAGGATTAAAATTGAGCACAGACAAAAATCTTAAAAGAATTATAATAGAGCCGGTGACCCGCGTCGAAGGACATGGCAAGGTTTCCATCTTACTCGACGAAAAAAACAAGGTTAAGCAGGCCCGCCTGCATATCGTCGAATTCCGTGGTTTCGAACGCTTCATTCAGGGACGACCATACTGGGAGGTGCCCGTACTTGTACAGCGACTATGCGGAATCTGCCCGGTAAGCCATCACCTTGCTGCGGCAAAGGCCATGGATGTAATAGTCGGCGCAGACAAACTTACGCCAACAGCAGAGAAAATGCGCCGTCTCATGCATTACGGGCAGATGTTCCAGTCGCATGCGCTTCATTTCTTCCATCTCTGTTCCCCTGATATACTGTTCGGTTTCGAATCAGATCCCGCTATTCGCAACATCATCGGCGTTGCCAGGAAATACCCGGCGCTGGCCGTTCAGGGTGTCATGATGCGCAAATACGGGCAGGAAATCATAAAGGTCACGGCCGGAAAAAAGATTCATGGCACAGGAGCAATCCCGGGCGGCATCAATAAGAACCTTTCTGTCGCAGAACGTGACACGCTCATGAAGGACGTGAAACAGATGATGGACTGGTCTCTCGGTGCTTTAAAAATAGCTAAAGACTATACGGTCGAAAATCTAAAGACCCTAGCCCCGTTTGGTTCCTTTGATTCCAATCATCTGTCGCTTATCCGTAAAGACGGTGCGATGGATCTTTACCACGGTAATCTCCGGGCAATTGATGCACAAGGTGACAAGATATTTGACCATGTCGATTACCAGAAATACTATGAATATATCGCCGAAGAGGTACGTTCCTGGTCATACATGAAATTCCCGTTCATAAAACAACTGGGGCCTGAAAATGGATGGTACAGAGTCGGTCCACTGGCACGTTTGAATACAGCAGATTTCATTGATACACCTGAAGCCGAAAAGGCACGCAAAGAATTCATGGCCGTCACAAATAATAAGCCTAACAATCTGACAATGGCTTATCACTGGGCACGCATGATCGAACTCGTCCACTCAATGGAAAAAATCAAAGAGCTGCTCCATGACAAGGACCTCCAGGGCAGGGATCTTGTTACAAAGGGCAAGAGAAGAGACGAAGGCGTAGGACTTATTGAAGCTCCAAGGGGCACTCTATTCCACCATTACAAAGTGAACAAGAACGACCAGATCGAAATGGCCAACCTGATTGTTTCCACAACTAACAATAACGAGCCGATGAACAGGGCTGTTCAAAAAGTTGCCGAAGACAAACTATCCGGTCACAAGATCACAGAAGGACTGTTGAATAACATAGAAGTAGCCATCCGCGCTTATGACCCATGCCTTTCTTGCGCTACTCATGCCATGGGGAGAATGCCTCTAGTGGTGGAATTATTCGACGCAAGAGGAATTATACTCGACAAAAAAGAAAAAAGATGAACCCTAAAGGGCAAAGAATTCTTTTGATCGGTTATGGCAACCCGGGACGTCTAGATGACGGACTGGGTCCTGCGCTGGCCGCTTGCATTGAAGGGCTTGCCATTCCTGCTGTGTCTGTTGAATCGGATTATCAGCTTTCCGTTGAGCATGCACATGATCTGACTAACTATGATGTGGTTATTTTCGCAGATGCCGATTTGGGCGGCAACGAACCATTCTACTTCAGACGACTGATTCCCTCCGTATCGTCCGGGTTGGGTAGTCACGAAGTATCTCCGGGAGAAGTGGTATCCCTGGCCCTCACACTTTTCGGAGCAACAACACAATCATATCTGCTGGGCATACGTGGTTATGAATTCAACGATTTCGGCGAAAGGCTCTCAGACATGGCAAGAAAGAATCTTGGCGCGGCTGTAGATTTTCTCTCAACTTTGATACAAAATGGCAACTTCGATGAAGCGGCTAAAGAATACACAGGCGATGAAGAGCCCTGCATTGATATTTGTACTGACAAAATCATTCTTAATTAGAAAAAAGAGGTACACCTATGAAGAACGGAACGAATGTTATTTTATGCATTGATGATGATCCTGATTTTCTCGATTCAATGCGCATTATCATTGAAAGCGCAGATTACATCATGGAAACCGCCCCAAGCGCGGAGGAAGGACTTCGGAAATACAAGGAAATCCGGCCAGATCTGGTTATTGTAGACCTCATGATGGAAGAAGTTGATGCCGGCACCAATTTCGTCAAGGAAATCAAAGCCTTGGGGACTACACCACCGATATACATGCTAAGTTCAGTTGGTGACAGCCTAAGTACCAATACAGACCATACTCAACTGGGCCTTGACGGTGTTTTCCAGAAACCTATCAAGCCTAACATCCTCCTTGAGACCCTCAAAACTAGGCTGAAAAAGAAATAGCCTGAACTTACGCCTTGTGGTTTAGTGGTCAGATGAGTTTGAAGAGGATCAGGAGTACATACGATATATCCGGCATTATTCAGGGCGTCGGATTCCGTCCCACAGTACTTCGTCTTGCTGACAGCGCCGGTATTGCAGGCTGGATACAGAACAGAACAGACTGTGTACGTATTGCTCTTGAGGGTTCCCAGGAGGAAGTAACAACGTTTATCTTAACACTCCGGAAGAATCTTCCGTTAAATGCAAAAATAGAAAGCATTTCCCTTATCGAAAGTATGGAAATTATGAAGGCGGAGAAACTGGGCAAGTTTTCAATTCTCCCGAGTTTTCATACCGAATCAACATCACTTTTGATACCTGCAGACCTATCAATGTGTGCCGACTGCCTTTCCGAAATCAGGAATCCTGCAGATCGCCGCTGTAATTACCCCTTCACTACATGTGTCAACTGTGGACCAAGGTATACGATTATCAACGCTACACCTTACGACAGGGAACGCACCACGATGTCGTCATTTCCCATGTGCGATGATTGCCGTCGTGAATATGAGGATCCGGAAAACCGACGGTTTCATGCAGAAACTATTGCCTGCCCCCGATGCGGACCACAGGTCATACTGGAAGATACCGCGGGAAACATTCCGAAGGGTAATCCAATTCAACGGGCAAGGATGGAGTTATCAAAAGGAAAAATAATAGCCATACGCGGAATCGGCGGCTTTCTTCTTGCAGCTGATGCCTTCAATCTAAACGCACTCGAAACACTGCGAAGGCGAAAAAATAGACCGCATAAACCGTTTGCCGTAATGGCATCAAGTATGGACGTCCTTCGGAAGTATTGTATTGTAACCACAGAAGCAGAAAGACTACTAAAATCTCCAGAAGCACCTATCGTCATACTGGATATAAAACCTGAATCATCAAATAAAGACATGCTACCACTAAACCTCATCACGCCTGACGCCATGACTGTGGGTGCAATGTTGCCAAATTCTCCCCTGCAGCAATTATTATTACAATCAATCAACACCCAAGGCATTCCTGATTTCGAATTGCTCATAATGACAAGCGGCAATCACGGAGGAGAACCAATATGTATCACAAATAACGAGGCCCGTAAGCGCCTTGGCGGAATTGCCGACTACCTTTTAATTCATGATCGTGAAATTAACCTGAGAAATGATGACTCGCTTTGCACAATCCAACATGGTTTTCCTCAGTTATGGAGACGTTCCCGCGGATATTCCCCCAACCCAATCCGTCTGCAGCAGAAATTGACATACACAGTCCTTGCAATGGGCGCAGACATGAAAAATACAATTTCTGTCGCTTATGACAACTTCGCCGTTCTATCTCCTCACATAGGTGATCTCGAAACCCCAGAGGCCCTTGACAGCCTTGAAAGTGTCGCAAGCAGTCTTCCTTTGTTCCTTAAAAAAGAACCGCAGCGCGTCGCTGTAGACATGCACCCGGACATGCAATCAACAATACTTGGAAGAAAGATAGCAAGAAAAACAGAAATTCCTGTCACAGAAATACAGCATCATCATGCCCATGCTGCGGCATGCCTGGCAGAAAACGGTTTCGACAGCGGGTTATCTCTTGTATTTGATGGAACAGGCATTGGAACAGACGGAACCATCTGGGGGGCAGAACTATTAACAATCGACCAGTCCGGTTTCAAGAGGCTTTCTACTTTCGTCGGAGTACCCCTTCCTGGCGGTGACACTGCTGTCCGTAATCCTGCGCGCCAGCTTGTCAGTCGGTTTACCAGCTGCGGCTGCTGTATTTCCGATGAATGGTTTGCGAGACTTGGAATATCGGATATTGAATCATCGTTATGGGCACGTCAGTGCCTGGACAGCATAAACGCCCCTTTCACCCATGCAGCCGGTCGACTGTTAGACTCGTTTTCAACATTGCTTGGTTTTGCGCCACATCAGATAACTTACGAAGGTCAACCCGCTATTCGGCTTGAAGCCGCTGCGCACAAATTCAAAGGTCCCTGCACCATTCGGCTCCCTTTCAAGGCAATTGAGCATAAAGGGAAGCTTTTGATTGACTGGAGTGATTCTTTTGCGATGCTCTCAGATATAAAAGTTTTCAAGGGAAGAGAAAGTGAATACGCAATGGCGGTGCATCACGCTGTAAAAGATGCCGCTCTTCAAATGGTGGCATACGGATTGACCATGACTTCTTTGCGAACAATAGCTTTAAGTGGCGGCGTTTTTATGAACAGGATATTGAATAATATACTGATTCCGGCAATTGAAGACATGGGCCTGAATGTCGTGATCCACCGATTAACGCCTCCGAATGATGGATGTATTTCATTCGGACAGGCTGTAATTGCAGGAAGGTAACAATATGTGCTTGGCAGTACCAATGAAGTTGATAGAAATCCGCGGTGACGGCACCGGTGTAGCCGAAATGGATGGAGCTCAAAGCGAAGTCAATCTTACGCTACTCGAAAAGCCGGCAAAAGGCGATTATGTGATTATCCACGCAGGTTTTGCAATCGAGCGACTGGACGAAAAAGAGGCTAACGCAAGAATCGCACTCTTTCAAGAAATCGCCGATAACGAGACACCATGAAATATATAGATGGATTCAGAAACCCTCTCGCTGCAAAAAAAATCATTGAAAGAATCGAGGTTCTGGCCAATCTGCTTAAAGCCTCCGGGCGTAAGGTATCAATAATGGAAGTGTGCGGCACCCACACAATGGCCATCGCACGTTTTGGAATAAGAAACATTCTGCCTGAAAACATAGACCTTATCAGCGGGCCCGGCTGTCCTGTCTGTGTAACAGAGGCAGGATACATCGATGCAGCAATAAACTTGGCAAAGGCAGGGGCTGTCATCGTCACTTTTGGCGACATGATAAACGTTCCAGGGTCAGACGAATCTCTTGCCCAATGCCGTGCCAATGGAGCATTAATTGAAGTTGTATACTCACCTTCCGCGGCCATTAAGCTGGCGCGGCAGTTTCCTGAAAAGAATGTCGTTTTTCTTGCTGTCGGCTTTGAAACAACAACCGCTCCAATGCCTGCTGTCATCCAGATTGCAGAAGGCGAAGGCATCAGAAATCTTTCACTGCTTACAGCATTCAAGCTTGTGCCTCCGGCTCTCAAAGCGCTAATGACGGACCCAGAACTGAAGATTGACTCATTCCTCTGTCCTGCCCATGTCAGCGCAATCATCGGAGCCGATGCCTATAAACCGTTTACAGGGAAAGAAGGCGTTCCCTGCGTAGTAGCCGGTTTTGAACCACTTGATATACTTATGGCCATTGATGGAATTCTTAATCAGCTTGTCCGCAACGAGGCATCAGTTGAAAATCAATATAATCGTGTAGTAAAACCTGAAGGTAATCTCAAAGCTCAGGCATTAATGGATGAATATCTTCAACCCGTGGACGCAAGATGGCGAGGACTTGGTCTTCTGCCATTAAGTGGATTAGGACTAAAAAATGAGTTTGAAAGATTCGATGCAGAGAAAAAGCATGGCATTACAGTGAAAAAAGGGAAAGAGCCTTCGGGTTGTCTCTGTGGCGAGGTAATCAAGGGCAAGTCGAAGCCAACCTCCTGCCCCTTATTCGCCAGGGGCTGTACTCCTGATCATGCCGTTGGTCCGTGCATGGTAAGTTCAGAAGGTTCCTGTGCGGCATATTATAAATATTCACTCTAAAAGCGTTAAATTAATACGATGAAAGCAGAACTGACAATTCAACTGGCACACGGCGGCGGAGGCAGACTATCGCGCGACTTGATACAATCAGAAATTGTTTCTCGATTTGGAAATGGACCACTGGAAGGATTACCTGATGCAGCCACCATTCCCTGGCACTGCGACAAACTGTTATTTACAACGGACAGCTATGTTGTCCAGCCAATAGAATTTCCCGGGGGGAACATAGGGGATCTCGCAGTTCACGGAACTGTCAATGACTTATGCGTCTGCGGCGGTCGGCCGAAATGGCTGTCCGTTGGGCTGATCCTGGAGGAAGGGCTGCCTTTAGCCACTCTGCGAAAGGTTCTTGATTCAATGAAAAAAGCGGCCGCTGATTGCGGGATAACAGTGGTAACTGGAGATACAAAAGTAGTTGGGGCAGGCCAATCCGACGGCCTTTATATCAATACATCAGGCATTGCCGAGGCAATTAAAGGTTTTTCTCTCTCACCAGCCAGAATTACCAAAGGTGATGATGTCATAGTCAGCGGCAACCTTGCAGATCATGGCTTTGCGGTTCTTGCTGCGAGAAAAAATATAAACATCTCTTCAGCCCTTAAAAGTGATACTGCACCGGTCCACAGACTGGTCCAAGCATTAGAGCCATTTGCTGGTGAAATTAAATTCATGCGTGACCCAACAAGAGGTGGTCTTTCTGCAGTATTAAACGAGATAGTAGAGAACAGGAATATCAACATTCAATTAAACGAAACTGACATCCCCTTTTCAACCTGTGTAAAGGCACTATCAGAAACGCTCGGAATAGATCCACTGCATGTAGCATCAGAAGGCCGGATTGTCCTGATCTGTTCATCACAAGTAACCGATCAGATATTGCACACCTGGAAAAGTATGCCCGAAGGTTTTGGCGCACAAAGCATAGGTGTTGTTGATTCAGGAAAAGGACGAGTGACGATCAAAACCATTACCGGTGGAATAAGGATTGTAGACGTGCCACGTGGTGAATTATTACCGAGAATCTGTTAATGCATGAACTATCAATAGCCGAGGCACTGATTGAACAAGTTCAGGAGATCGCAGCCAAGGAACGGGCAACTGTTACAGCAATTGCCGTCAGCATAGGATCTTTCTCCGGCGTAGATCCAGAAGCACTCGATCAGTCTTTTAAAATCGCGACAGCGGGCACACCTCTGGCCGGCGCAAACCTTGACATAAAGAAAGTACCCGCAAAACTCTTATGTCATTCCTGCGAGAAAGAATCATGTCCCGAACTTCCATTATTTGAGTGCCAGTACTGCGGCTCAATGGATTGCGAGATGATATCAGGCCGCGACATGCTGCTGCAATCCGTCGAACTGGAATCATAGCCTGCGATCTTGACGTCTCACGTGGCCTGTGACAAAGTATTTCATACAGGAAACAAATATCAATTATGACCAAGCAGGACGATTTTTCAAAAACTGTACGTCTCGAAATACCACCCGAATTTCTGAAGGAAGATATCAAGAGGAAACAAAGTGGTATTACCGAGAGAATATTGCCTTCAAGCAAGCTTGGGACTAAAACAAAAGAACTTGTCGCCTTGTCGATCAGCAACGCAGACATCAAGGCTTTATTCGACAATCTTTATGATGCCGCGCTCATATCCGACCTTACAGGAAACATCCTTGACGCAAATCCCCGCGCAGTCCAATCGTTTCTTTACACCAGCCAGGAACTATCCGAAGGAAATATCCAGGATATTATAGTCGGGTTAAGTGCCCCCGTCCTGAATAACATCTGTCAGAACCTGATCAAGGACCAGTTTACACTGATTCAGGCGTATTGCATCCGCAAAGACGGATCACACTTTCCTGCCGAAATTTCTTCAAGCAGAATGCATCTCTCCGGCAGCGACTATCTGTGTTTCTTTATTCGCGACATCACCGCCCGCCACGAGACAGAGAACGAAATTAAAAGAGCCCGAGACGCACTGCAGCAGGAAGTATCTGAACGTACAAAGCTGAACGAAGGCTTGAATGCCGAAATTGCTGAACGCAAACGTGCCGAAGATCAGCTTTACCAGGCAATTCTACAACTCCAGGAACACGACAAGGCAAAATCAGAGTTCGTTTCAAACGTTTCCCATGAACTTAAGACCCCTGTCGCATCTATAAATCATGTCGCAGGAAATATTCTCAAGGGGATAGCCGGAAATATTACAGAGGAAACCAGGACATACCTTAACATGATACGAGAGGATTGTCAGAGACTCTCACGAACCGTCGAGGACATTCTCGATATGAGCCGTATCGAAGCGGACACACTTAAATTCAAAAAGGTCAAAATCAACCTCGCACGTTTTTTAAAAAAAACCGCTGAATCACTTAGAATACAGATCGAAGCTGCCGGTCTTGGAATGGAAGTAGTCATTCCAAATATAATCGGTTTCGTTGATTGTGATCCGGAAAAAATGGAAAGAGTAATCTTTAACGTAATTAAAAATGCGATCAAATACAATAGCCCCAATGGATTCATTAAAATAATTCTCAACTATGACGAAGCAGGTTTTTTCGTTATTGACATAGTGGATGGCGGCATCGGAATCGATGCAAAATATCTCAGGAAAGTGACAGAACGATTCTTTCGTATTGGTGAACACGTAAGCGGAGCAGGCCTGGGTCTTTCAATAACAAAAGAAATCATTGAAAGACATGGAGGATCAATCGAAATCAACAGTCCGCCGCCAGGTCAGGACAAAGGGACAATGGTATCCTTACGAATACCGGTAACAAATGCGCCATCCATTCTGGTTGTGTACGAGAACGAGCAGAATCATCTCAACATGATGAAACAAATGGACGATTTCGGTTATAATGTTACCAGCATCAAGCAGGGTGAGGACATGTCTTCCGTCGTTACAGATGACATACCTGACCTTATTACAGTCGACTGGATAGCACCAGGAATGGATGGTGCCATAAATATATCTTCAATCCGAAACATCAAAATTTTCGAACGCTTACCTCTTATTGCGGTAATAGGCGATGGAAATGATCCCGTAAAACAAGAGATACTTCATGGACTGGCCCTGCCAACGCTCAGAATTCCCTGGCAACCAGGGGATCTTCTTAATTGCTTGGAACAAGCAGTTCTTACTAGAATGTAGCAAATGATTAATGTAAGGTATTCGTAAATGAACTCATTGGAAAAAGAACAGATACTACTGGTCGATGATGAAAAGCACCTATTGATATCCCTCAGGGACTATCTGGTTTTCGAAAAGTTCGATGTCAACGTGGCCCAAAGCGGTGAAGAAGCCCTCGAAAAACTGAAAAACCTAACGCCAGACCTTATTGTTCTTGATATAAGTATGCCGGGTATGGGTGGACTTGGATTCCTAAAACGCATTTCTTCACCTGAAGGCAAGACAAAATACCCTGTTCTTGTACTTACAGCCAGATCTATGATGGCAGACTTTTTCGGTAATCTCGACATAGACGGATTTATGGCAAAACCGTGTGACGAGGCCAACCTTGTCACTAAAATCCGCGCTATTATTTCCAAACGAAAGGCCATCGCAGAGAAACAGCAGCGAACAATCAAGAAGATTACGATTGCAGAAGATGATCCTGAAATAGCCAGGCAGATAGCCGGAACCTTTGAAACTGCCGGTTATATGGTTAATATTGTACAAAGCGGGCCTGAAGTTCTGGAAAAAGCCGCAGCAGAAAAACCTGACGTGCTTGTCATGAAGGAAATATTGCCCAGACTGAACGGCAGCGCAGTGGCGGCACTTGTTGATGTAATGCCAAGTCTCAGCGCAACACCAATTATACTTTATGATGCAGACCGGCAATATGATGATGCGACCGTGGACAAGTTTAAACGGTTGAAATGTGTTAAACAATTTCTTCCGACATCCGATGCCAATCGTCTGCTCAAGGCTGTACGCGAATTATTCGTATAGCTGAGTTTGACTTAGGAAATGATTTGTCATTTTCTAATATCACGTAATCCAGAGGTCTTATGGAAAATCTATCTTACTCGAATTATTGTAGAACAAACTTACTGCTTATATTTCTTATTGCGTGCCTTTCGCTGCTCATCTTCGGCTGTTCCGGCAAATCGAAAACCAAGAAGGAATCGCCCCCCATCCCTGTCAAAATCGCAGAAGTTGTTAAGAAAAATGTGCCAGTCGAGATAAGAACTTTTGGAACTATCAAATCATCACTCAGTGTTACCATTCAATCCCAGGTAACAGGCATACTCACCGACATCAAGTTCAAGGAAGGTGTTGATGTAAAAAAAGGCGATATTCTTTTTTCTATCGACCCAACTCCTTTTAAAATCGAACTGCGACAGGCCGAAGCGAGCCTTGCACGTAATAAAGTCCTGCACGAGAATGCAAAACGAGAAACCCAGAGGCAATTTGAGCTTCTTGAAAAAGGACTTACATCAAGGGACGTTTACGATCAGGCAAAAGCTGTATCCGACGCCCTTGCTGTATCGATAAAATCCGACGAGGCAACCGTTGAGAACGCAAAAGTTAAGCTGGGCTACTGTACGATAAAATCACCTATCGACGGACGCACAGGAGAACACATCGTTGATTCAGGAAATCTAGTAAAAGCAAACGATACGGTACTGGGAACAATCAACAGTATTAAACCCATTGAGGCAACCTTCACAGTTCCTGAGCACTATTTCGGTGAAATAAGCCGCAGGATGAGAGAGGGCAAGGTGCTCGTAAGAGCCATACTGATCGACCAGCCTGAAAACGATGAAGAAGGTATGCTGTCATTCATGGACAATTCGATCGATCGCGAAACAGGAACAATAACTCTAAAAGCAACATTCTCAAATCAAAATGAACGATTGTGGCCTGGAGGTTTCACCAAGTTGGTTGTCGTTCTCTACGTTGAACAGAATGCTACAGTTGTTCCTTCCGAATCCGTAATGTCTGGCCAGAAAGGCTCTTATGTCTTCATTGCCAAGCCCGATAATACTGCCGAATTCCGTGTTGTGAAAGTTTCCAGAAGCCTCGACGACTATTCGGTTGTTACAGAAGGGCTCACCCAGGGGGAACTCATTATTGTCGAGGGTCAGCACCGTGTCGGCCCCGGGTCACACATTGAGATAAAGAACTCTTCAGCGAAGAATGTGCCTGCAAAGCCATGAATATAGCTGCCACGTTTATCCGACGACCTGTTATGACCACCCTCGTGATGCTCAGCATCTGCCTGTTTGGCCTCATGGCATACCGCAAACTGCCTGTAAGCGATCTCCCGAATGTGGACTTTCCGACCATCCAGGTAACCGCATACCTCCCTGGTGCCAGCCCTGAAACGATGGCTTCAGCGGTGGCAACCGTTCTTGAGAAACAGTTTTCTACAATTGCTGGTATTGATTCGATGACATCCATGAGTGTACTGGGCAACTCACAGGTAATTATCCAATTCGCCCTGACTCGAGATATAGATGCTGCAGCTCAGGACGTACAGGCCGCAATTGCAAGTGCCGCACGGCAACTTCCTCCAGACATGCCTACGCCACCGTCCTACAGAAAGGTAAATCCAGCCGACCAGCCTATCCTGTATGTTGCCATCACAAGTCCTACGCTTCCCCTCTACTCCCTTGACGAATACGGACAGTCACTTATTGCCGAGAGAATTTCCATGATCAACGGCATCGCACAGGTGGTGGTTTATGGATCGCAGAAATATGCGGTTCGCGTACATGTAGACCCTCTGAAACTTTTCTACAGAGGCATTTCACTGGATGAAGTAGTGCAGGCTGTTCAGAAAGGAAACGTTAATCAGCCAACAGGCATTTTGTACGGATCACATCGTGCATTCACTGTTCAGTCCGACGGACAACTGCAGACCGCAAATGAATACAAGCCTCTTATCGTATCATACAGGAACGGGGCTCCAGTCAGACTTGAAGAAATCGCAACCCCCTTCGACAGTGTCGAGAACGACAAGATCGCAGCATGGTATTGCGCAAGCAACTCCATGCAAAGAGCACTTTTCCTTGCCATTCAGCGACAACCAGGGATGAATACCGTCCAAGTCTCTGACGCATGCAAGGAGGTAATAGAAAGTCTTCGATCTCAACTCCCTGAGTCTGTATCTCTCAAAATCTTGTATGATCGCAGTATACCCATTCAGAGATCTGCGGAAGATGCCCAGTTCACGCTGCTCCTTACTTTTTTTCTCGTAGTTCTTGTAATATTTGTTTTTCTGCGTTCAGTGACGGCCACCATTATCCCCGTCATGGCACTTCCGATGTCCATTATTGGCACCTTCACAGTGATGTACATACTTGACTACAGCCTGGATAATTTATCACTCATGGCACTCACACTGGCAATAGGTTTTGTTGTGGACGATGCCATTGTCATGCTTGAAAACATCGTAAGACATCTCGAAATGGGCAAATCGAGGATGCAGGCGGCGTTCGATGGAGCGCACGAGATCGGATTCACAATTGTTTCGATGACAATATCCCTCGCGGCGGTCTTTATACCTGTCTTGTTCATGGGCGGCATAGTGGGAAGACTTTTCAGGGAATTCGCCGTAACGATCGGTTCCGCAGTACTCATTTCCGGGGTTATATCACTGAGTCTCACTCCCATGATGTGCAGCAGGTTCCTTCGTCCTCCGGCATCAATACATCATGGTAAAATTTACCTCTTCACTGAACATGGGTTCAACGCGATGCTGAATTTTTATGCCCGAACACTTAAATGGGCTCTAGATCATCGCCGCCCCGTCATGCTGTTCTCTCTTGTCATCTTAATTGGAACTTTCGTACTTTTTAAAATAGTGCCAAAAGGTTTTTTGCCAAACGAAGATCAGGATCGGATCCAAATTATGACTGAGGCAGCGGAAGGATGCTCTTACGCGGCCATGGTCAACCTGCAGCTGCAGATCACTCAAATTGTGCTCAATGACCCTGACGTCAAAGAATTGATGTCCAGTGTTGGCAGCGGAAGAATCTCGGTTGGAAATGTCGGACGCATGTTTGTAAGACTTCAGCCAAGGGCTGAACGTAAGGCAACAGCTGAAGAAATTGTTCAGAGGTTTAGAGGAAAACTATCAAGAATCCCGGGCATCAAGGCTTTTCCACAAATACCGGCATCCCTTCAGGTAGGTGGAATGTCGACAAAAAGTCAGTACCAGTATACATTGCAGGGACCCAACATAAGTGACCTGTATCGATACTCAGACATCCTGCTTGAGAAAATGTACGATATGCCAGGTCTGGTCGACGTTACCAGCGATGTACAGCTGAAGAATCCTGAACTAAGAGTAGAAATAGACCGTGACCTGGCGTCATCGCTGGGAGTATCAGCCTCCCAGATAGAAAACACGCTTTACAACGCCTACGGGTCAAGGCAGGTATCGACAATTTACACACCTAACAACCAGTATCAGGTAATTATTGAACTCAAACCCGAAGACACGAAAGACCCCTCAATGTTATCAATG
>MHBM01000305.1:0-211 GCA_001804885.1 Lentisphaerae bacterium RIFOXYA12_FULL_48_11 | reverse complement strand
TGAAATTCAGCGAAGTTATGGATAATGTTACCGCTGAAACTGTAGCCAACTACACCGGACTTGCTGGCATTGGCTCTGCAACACTGAATGCTACAATGGACACTGTAACACTTGCTCTGTCAACCAACCTGATAAATGGTGTTTCCGACACACTCTATATTCAAAATGTAGAAGACACTGCAGGTAACGCTATGGCTGCCCAGCAGATGTT
>MHBM01000304.1 GCA_001804885.1 Lentisphaerae bacterium RIFOXYA12_FULL_48_11 | reverse complement strand
GAACAAGCTGTACAAAGTGGTGGGCAAATCAGTTCAGGGTAATGCTCTCGTCTCTGGCGTATGTACTGCTTCAGACTCTTCGGAGTGTTGCCTTGAAAGGAACAATGCTGGCCCACGCGCAATGTTGTACTATCCGCGTGAAGCTCATGAAAATAGGAGCGGTCATCCTTCGCAACACTCGCCGGATAGTCTTCCATCTTTCCAGCGCATGCCCTTACCAGAAAATCTTCCATATGGCGGTCAAACGCCTCTCTACTGCTTGAATATCAACAGGTGCTGTCCCCGGCACCGGAAAAACAACGGCGGCATGGCGGAGCTGCGCCTGCATCAGTAATATATCCAACAAAGTCTATTGATCCTGTCAGAAAATCCTTGTCGGCCTATATCGGCGTTAATCTGCGGTCACTTCCTGCCCTTTATGAAATATTCAGGCTACACTGCCATGCTTCCGGAGTTGAAGAAAACGGGGGGATCTATTTCAATCAGAGATGATGTGACACACATTGGGATCAAGTTCTTGGAACGTATCAACTTCTTTAGAATCAGTTTTATTTCGGGGGAAAAATGCATTACGTTAAGCGTAATTGGCCGCAGGTACAGAAGGAAATATCATCAGAAAGACTTGCTATGGAATAATTTAACTAGAATATACCCTTTCGTCCTTCGTCCACTGTGGAGGTCAGGGAGAACGAATTTAAGCTGAATAGCTGAAGGAATAGGGCTTTACTCAAGATAGTTGTTGTGCTATTAATAAGCACAACAAATAGCACAAATGAATGAGTACATGGACAAAGAAAAGATAGAAAGAGCGTTTGGCCTCCTTGATGAGCGATTGCGGCAACTGGATGCGCCCATCGTTCGTCTGGTTGTCTGCGGAGGCTCGGCGCTCATTGCCATGAACATCATAAGTCGAACGACAAAGGATGTGGACGTTGTGGCTATGCTTGATCAGCATGAAGATTTGATTGAACCTGTGCCTTTACCGGAGAAGCTTATCCAGGCCTCACGGGATATTGCACCGCTGTGTGAATTGGGTGCGAACTGGTTGAATAATGGGCCCAGCCGGGGTGAAGGTGGTCTTTTCCAGATGGGGTTACCGCCGGGATTTGCATCACGATTGGTTCGTCGGGATTACGGAAATCATCTCTCGGTCTATTTTGTCGGACGCTTGGATCAGATATACTTCAAAATCTACGCTGGTGTGGATCGTGGCGGGCGCGATTTGACCGATCTGGTTGCCCTTCAGCCTAGCGAGGAGGAAGTCGAAGCCGGTGCGCACTGGGCTATGACAAACGACGTGTCCGAGCCGTATCATATGATGTTGAAAAAAATGTTGAGGAAGATTGGCTATGAAAAAGTTGCTGAACGGATTTAGTCAACAATGGCAGGAATCGCTGTTGGATTTTCTCTGGCGTTCCTGGTCTTCACTGGGTGTGCAGGGGTACCGAACGGGAGTTTCCTCACGGATATTGGATCCGGAAGCTCTCATTATCTTCACCTGTGAAATTGGACGCCGCGATCCACGGCTATTTGACGAAATGCTGGACTGGATCAGTCTTCATGAAAGGTTGATCAACATTCAGCGGTTAAAGACGTTGTTGTCGCGCGAGTTGTTTTCTGGCGGTGCGGTTGTTACGGCAATTGCGCATTTCATGGGCAGGCCGAAGACGGCGGCCAAATGGTGCAGACTGGCTCAAGGTCTGGTGACGCGAAAGAATGAAGAATCCATGTTCTTCTTTGCCGACGGACGCCCTCTGCCGGTGGTCGGAACGCCCGATCCGGCCTTTGCGAAGGTCGGACTATTCCGGGACAAACCCGAACTGCGGCATCACACGCGATTCTTCGACCCCAGTCGTCCCGAAAATCTGCTCCTGAAGCTCCGCGCGCTCTTTGGCGTCAACTCACGGGCCGAATTGACGGCCTTTCTGCTGACGCACGGCCAGGTCAATCCATCGGAGGCTGCCAGGCAAACCGGCTATTTCCAGCGTACCGCCTATAATGCCTTGGTCGAGATGAAACTTTCCGGTTTGCTTCGAGTAACCGAGCGCGGTGGAGAAAACTTGTACAGTCTCAAACGGGATGCGTGGGAACAATTCCTGGAAACAAAAGAAACTCCACAATGGATCAACTGGCTTCCCTTGCTGTCGGTGCTGGAAACCGTCTGGCTGAAAGTGAGTGAGACGGAATGGGCAGATCGTGAACCCATGAAGCTGGCCTTGGATCTGCACCTTCTGATCAAGGACATCACTCCACGTCTGCAAGCCGCACGATTGGACGACCTCTTGACTGCCAAAGCAGGGGGGCGTGATGAAGCGTACGTGGAGACGTGTTTGAACGATTTGAACAAAGTCATAGCTTTTCTCAGTGAAGACGGGAAATGTAGTTAACACGCTCATGATAAGTGGAGCAGCTACTTCCTTTCTTCGACAAGAACAAACACTTATATTGCCTAGTGCCATGTTTTTCTTTTCTTGCCGCTGTCGTCCGCCCCAAGTATCCTCCTGACATTTCAAGGAGACAAACATGGATATCAAGAAAGTAAAAGCAGCTATCAGGGATGTGCCGGATTTTCCAAAACCGGGAATAATATTCAAGGACATCACGCCGGTACTGTCAGATCCAAAACTGTTCAAGGCAGTCATAGACCTGTTTGTTAAGCGGCATAAAGGAAAACGAATTTCCAAGATTGCCGCCATAGACGCGCGCGGCTTTCTTTTCGGTGGGGCCATGGCTGAAAGACTTGGCGTAGGTCTTGTGCCGATACGCAAGAAAGGGAAACTGCCTTACAAAACTTACGAGGAAACCTATGACCTGGAATACGGCACTGCAACCATTTCCATACACCAGGATGCGTTCAAAAAAGGTGAGCGCGTAGTGCTGATAGACGATCTCCTTGCAACCGGCGGTACGGCCGCCGCTGCGGCAAAACTGATAGAGAAAGCCGGCGGCAAGGTAGTCGAAATTGATTTTCTGGTGGAATTGGGCTTTCTGAAAGGGCGTGGCAAACTCAAGGGGTACAAGTTGTTTGCCCCGATAAAGTATTAGGGAAAAGGTATAGGCTCCTGTTTTTTTAGACTGCGGTTCACTGTGAATGGTTCACCATGAACGGCGTGCCTGCCAAGCCGTAGTCCGACGGTTGGACGCCGCTTTTCCACTTCAAGGTAAATAACGCCGAAGAAAAGCGCTGTCGAACCAGCGCAGTCCAAAAAATGCTTCTTCCCTGCTTCATTATTCCCGGCTTGCAATACGAGGTTTGTTGGGATTAAACTTCGAATATGAAAATATCCACAATTGCTGTGGCTGTTCTTTTGGTTTCCAGCATTTTTTTCATGTCAGGCTGCGGCAGTATCTACATCGGCGGGACAACTCATACCCATTTCTATGGCAATGATGAGGTCAGCACGGACGAGGCAGACATTGACGAGGCCGCAAGATTCATCAAATACCTGCGGCAGAGAATGAATAAGGAAGCTGAGCCCATGAAAGATTTTAGATGGACGGACAAGACAAGTAAAAAAGAGGATCAGGAATTCTAAAAGGAAGGAACGGGTAGATGAGAATCTTGAAATATATGGTGATGTTTACAGTAACTGCAGGTGTTCTGTTTATTACATCTGGCTGCGGAAGCCTTAGTCTGTTCAGCAGCCGCCATGTACATTACCACGCCAGTCCTGAGGCCGATAAGAAAATAGAAACTCTTGAGAAACGTGTGGAAGTACTGGAAAAAGCGGTGAATGAGAAAAAATAAAGTTCTCCACGGCAAATTCATTCGCCTGCAGAATGCCCTGTGTTTCATTCGCCCGTTCTTCCCGATATCCGGCAGGATTATTTTTTTCCTGTTCTATATTCTGAAATTTTCTGCTGAACAAAGGATGCAATCTCACCGGGCAAACCTTGCGCTGATTTGGTTAGCCGATTCCCGACAGTTTCCTTGTCAAAGATTCCGTTCATGATAAGGATGGGTGTTGATTTGTGACGGCCAGGCCTGTTTTCGCCACTATCGATGCCGCTGTGAAAATAGCCATGTCTTTCCCGCCATGTAAGAGCTTTCTGATGACCATCTATTGTGTAACAGAGTTGAAAAGCGATCATTCTATTATTCTTGTCGAACCATACAATGAGTTCGAGGTCGGCATCAATCCACCACCTGCGTCTGGGTTCTCCGGTTATCTGGCGGACATCTGGAACTTCTGTGAACATCTTGTTATTAGTATTTAACGTTGTAGGTTACATCCCAGCTTTTTTCGTCCGGGTGCTGAACGAACTTTATATTCTCAGCCATACCTGCAAGGACAGTTCTTATATCTTCTTCTGAATAGAAATTTTTTATGATTTCATATGAACGACCATCCGGCAGGGTGCGCTGTTCAATTGTATTTCCAGTGTCATCCTGTCGCCGAACATGTCCTTCGTATGGCAGCTGATCCACAAACATGACAATAGCTCCGGGACTTAACCTGAGGTGGAGGACCTGGAGAAAATCGACGATTCGCTCCCTTGGAATATGCGACCACCACAGTATTGCAAAAGCGGCACTGAAGCCGGAAGGCACACCACCGAGCGTGTATGCATCTGCAATCTGGAATTTCACGTTCGAAAAAAATTTGCATCTTTTTTCTGCCTGCGAGAGAAGTGCCGGGTTGATGTCAACGGCCAGAACAGATTCGGCTGCCTCGGCAATAGCAGCAGTCCAGTATCCTGTTGCACAGGCGATCTCGAGAACTTTGTGACCGGTAAACAGCTTTTGGTATCGTTCTTTGATCGTTTTTCTGTGAAACTCTTCTTCCAGATTAGTATATCCGGCAGTCTCGTCAAAGACAGGAGCCCTCGCTGCATAATACTGAATTACGTCATTAACCAGTGACATGATTCACCTAACCTATGACTGTCATCACATTACAAGAAAGTATTATACCTGTATTTTATGCATAACAACAGGAATATACTCATGTGTTATAAAAAGCTGCTATTCCGGATGAATAGGTAGAAGGGAGAGAAATGTCCGGTCGAGAGTTGACACATATTCAGGCAGGATATAAGAATTCCTTCAATTTTGATGATTCTTTTCTGTATACAGAATGAGCTTGTATGAGGGAAATAGTTTCTATTCAGAGAAAATTCTTAAAATGAATAAATGTTTTTTATTCTATGTATGGATATTTTTATTATTTGTCATACCACTTTCTGCCGGCGTTGTCATTTATCCGGCCCCGCCGGGAGAAGAGCTTTCCAAGGACTATGAAGTTGAGGTGGATGGACAGAAGGTACCTGTTTACCTTGCGAGGGTGGCGCCGCAGGAACCTGTGAAACGCTGGAAAGCAATGGACGACAAGACCAACTCTGCCCAGTACTATGAGCAGGCTTCATTTGCTTCGTTCGACATGCAGGATCCGGTAAATGTAACTGTTACCAGTTCGAAGCCTGTACAGTCTGCATGTATCCTTCCGAAATCGGCAGGCATTGTTTCTGAAGTTAAAGACGGGAAAATAGTTTTCCGGTTGTCGACGCCGATGCCTGTTACGATCGAAATTAACGGCATGTGGGTTAATGCACTTCATATTTTTGCGAATCTGCCGGAAGCTCCCGTACCGAAGAAGGATGATCCCAGCGTCATTTACTTCGGACCGGGGATTCATGAGATTAGTCATCTCGAGGTCAAAAGCGGCATGACACTTTATATCGCCGGTGGTGCGGTAGTGCGAGGGATCATCAAACCGGATGAGAAATTTCACATCAGCGGGTACAGTGGCCTAAAGACATATCAGCCGCTGATAGTTCTGCATGGAAGCAATATAACGGTTCGTGGCCGGGGTATCATTGATGGGACCGGCTGTACGACCCATGCGAAGCATATGCTTTCAGTACGCGGAGCGGATATTACACTGGAAGGAATTATCCTGAGGGATTCAAGTACATGGACAATACCAGTCAGGCGGTCTGACCGGGTAACCATCAGGAATCTCAAGCTGATAGGATACCGAGCGAACTCAGATGGCATCGACATCTGTAACAGCAGAGATGTACTGATTGAAAAATGTTTTATAAGGACTCTGGACGATTTAATCGTGGTTAAATCCGATAAGGACCAGGGACCAGTAAAACGCATTATTGCCCGTGACTGCGTACTCTGGAATGAAGTTGCCCATGCGATAAGTGTCGGCGCTGAACTACGCGAAGATGTTGACGATATTTTGTTTGAGAACTGTGACATTATTCATGACCTTGGCCGTGAATGGGCTATGCGGGTGTATCACTGCGATGCCGCCATGGTCAGCAATATCCGTTTCGAAAATATCCGCGTTGAAGAGACACGAAAACTTGTATCGGTATGGATTGGCAAGGCGGTCTGGACCAGGGATACAGAACGTGGCCATATCAAGTCGGTGATTTTTAAGGATATCACTGCGGCTGGGGGAAAACCGGTCATGGAGCTGAAGGGATTTGATGCCGGACATAGGGTCGAGGATGTTAAGTTTCAGAATGTTGTGATCAATGGGAAGCCGCTTTTACCTGTGGATGTGAAAAGGAATGAATTTGTAAGCGGGACAAAAATAACGCCATGACAGGTATATAGAGATTGTTGTGTAAACAGGCCTTAATGATTTTAGGCAGGGCGGGGCCGAACATTCGGGGCGCCGCTTATTGTGAACGCCGCGCCCTACCATTTTGGGCAATACGTTTTAGAGGTTTGTTTTTATCCTTTTTTACTGCCGGTATTTCCTTTATTATCTTTTTTGGCGTGAACGGATGGCCTGATTTTCCGCGGTCACGGACCGCGGCCACAGAAGGAAACGGCCATTTTTTGTTTTGTAGCCGGCCTCCGTGAGGCCGGAAATGATTTTGGCAACACGCCGTTCGAACAAGACTGTGGAGATATAATCATGCTGGATATCAAAAGAATTCGAGAAAATGAAAAGGAAGTACGGCAGGGGCTGAAGAACCGTGGTGCCGATACTACAGCTATAGATAAAGTTACTTCGCTGGATAAGGACAGGCGCAAGTTACTGACCGATGTTGAAGCGCTGAAGAACCGGCGCAATGTTGTTTCCAAGGAAATCGGCGTACTGAAAAAGAAGGGTGAGAACACTGATACGATCCAGGCGGAAATGCGCGATCTTGGTAATAAGATAACAGCCATAGATGTCCAGGTCCGGGAAATAGATGTACAGCTTGATGCCCAGATGCTGTTGATTCCCAATATCCCGCACAGCAGTATTCCTGTGGGACCAGACAAGTTTTCAAATAAAGTGGTCAGAGAATTTGGAAAACCTGCAACTTTCAATTTCAAGCCGAAGACACATGTTGAAATAGGCGATAATCTCGGAATTTTTGATTTTGATCGCGCGACAAAAATGACCGGCGCAGGTTTCCCGCTTTTTGTCGGTACGGGTGCAAGACTGCAGAGGGCATTGATTTCTTTCATGCTGGACATGCATGTGAAGGAGCATGGTTATAAAGAATTGTGGCCGCCGGCTGTCTGTAACAGTGCGTCAATGCGCGGAACAGGGCAGCTTCCCAAGATGGCCGAAGATATGTACCACGTGACATTGGATGATCTCTGGCTCATTCCGACCGCAGAAGTGCCTGTGACAAATTATTACAGGGATGAAATACTGGATAAACCTTTGCCGATTTATTTAACGGCTTACACTTCATGCTTCCGCCGCGAGGCGGGATCGGCCGGCAAAGAAACCCGCGGACTGATTCGCGTTCATCAGTTTGACAAGGTTGAAATGGTCAAATTCGTGGAGCCCGAAACTTCGTACGATGAATTGGAATTACTGGTGTCTAACGCAGAGGATGTTTTAAAGCGGCTGGGGCTTCACTACCGGGTATTGATGCTCTGTTCTGGTGATATCAGTTTCTCGGCTGCGAAATGTTACGACATCGAATTGTGGGCTCCGGGCCAGAATGACTGGCTGGAGGTTTCGTCCTGCAGTAATTTCGAGGATTTCCAGGCGCGACGCGCCAACATCAAGTACAGGAAAGATGGCAAGGCCAGGCTGGTTCATACTCTCAATGGATCGGGTGTTGCGCTGGCGCGGCTGGTAGTTGCGATCCTGGAGAATTACCAGCAGGCTGACGGGTCTGTTGTCATACCCGAGGCGCTGGTTCCATACATGGGCGGCATCACGAAGCTGGAAAAGACGTGAAGAGTGAAGCATTGTCATCCGCGGATGGATGCCGATTGACGCAGACCGGAAGTTGAATTAAGAGAACGCAACAGAAGATGTTTTTTATCTTTATCAGCGTATATCTGCGGATAAACTCTTTATGATCAGAAATGTTCAAACATCAATCTGTAAACATCATTTCTTCCGGAAAGGAGAACGGGTGCTTGTGGCGGTGTCCGGTGGGGCGGATTCGGTGGCACTTCTCTGTGTGTTACATGAATTGGCTCCCCGGCTAGGAATTTCACTTGTCGTTGCCCACATCAATCACTGTATTCGCGGAAAATCTTCCGATGCGGACGCTGGGTTCGCGAGAAAACTTGCGGCGCGACTGGATGTTCCATTTGTTTCCAAGAAGGTTGATGTTCCCGAACTGGCGAAACGGTCGGGACTGTCAATGGAAATGGCCGCACGTGAAGCGAGATATTCTTTTCTTGTAAGAACAGCTCGCAAATTGAAGGTTGATGCCATTGTCACAGCGCATACGGCCAATGACCAGGCGGAAACAGTACTACTAAAACTTGCGCGCGGCGCGGGAATGCGCGGGTTAGCCGGTATCCCGAGAGAGATTTCCCATTCGGGTATCAGAGTCGTCAGGCCTCTGCTTGATGTAAGCAGGAAGGAAATCGAAAAATTCCTGAGGGAGCGGAAACAACCCTGGTGTGAAGACCAGACAAATCGCGATTCTTCGTATCTTCGTAATAGGGTGCGGCACGAAGTGTTGCCTTTTCTCGAAAGGAAATTGAACCCCGACATCAGGCAGGCGTTGATTCGTACTGCCGACATCTTGGGAAAGGAAGATGAATGGCTTGATAAGCTGACAGGGGAGATTTTTAAAGAGTGTCTTTTAAATCCCGGTAAAATGTTGAATATCCCAAGCCTTTTGCATCAGCCTGTTGCGGCCCGGCGCCGCGTATTGAGACATTGGCTTTCAATGTCCGGTATTGAGCCCGAACTGATTGATTACGATGTTGTGAGACGCCTGGAAGCAATGCTCGAGGAGAAGTCCGGAACAGGTGCGATTGAAATTGCAGGCGAGCGGGTTGTGAAAAAAAGATATGGCAGGCTCACTCTCGACAGGAAGAGCAGAAGTACAGTAAAGCCGTTCCGGTGCATTGTGAAAGTTCCGGGTATAACGCAGGTTGACGGCGGCCGTTTGAAAGTCAGGACTGCTGTTGTGAAAAACCTGGTTCGGGACAAGCTTTTTTGTGTCGGACAGGTGCCGGCCAGAGCGACTGTAAATTTTGCTACACTCGGAAGAAGGAAATTAATTGTCCGGTCATGGCAGCGGGGTGACCGGATGAGTCCTTTTGGGATGGCTGGTTCAAAAAAGCTCCAGGATATTTTTATTGATGCAAAAGTGCCGGTTGAGGAACGCAGTAAAATCCCTGTATTCGAATGTGGTGGTAAGATTGTCTGGATTCCCGGTTATCGTGTTGCAAGGGGCTGGGAAGTCACCACTCTTTCTCTTCGCTGTCTCCAAATTTGTGTTCATAGTAGAGACGCGAAGATCTGACCAGCACCAGGCATCCAAGAACCACGAGCCCAATCCCTGCTCTCGTCTTTATAGTTTAAATCAGACTAAAACCAACATTGACCGCATGGCTCTATCCTTATATTATCGCGGATTGACGTAGGACTAACTGTTTTTACAAAGGAACTGTAGAATAATGGACGAAAAAGATAAACAGCAGAAGCCTCAGGATAAAAAGCGTTTAGACCAGTTTGGACAGCCGCCGATGAAGGGGGTTCTATCCTGGGCAATCATACTTTCGCTGATGTTTTTGATGATGATGATAGTCATGAAGAAGCGGGATTCTTATGCCGAGATAGGATATAACCCCGAATTCGTTGACTATGTAAAGAACGGCAAGATAGAGAAATGCGAGATTGTAAAAGAGCTTTCCGGTGTTGATTACGTAAAAGGTGAGATTAAAAATGATCCCAAGGCGCCAGCCGGGTCGGTCAAGAAGTTCAAGGTCTATGTCCAGGCCGGTGATGAGCTGGAGAAGCTGCTCAACGCAAATAAGGTGACGTTCGCCTATGTTCCACAGAGCGTTTATCTTTCGACAATTATTCTTAACGTCCTGCCTGTCCTGCTGATTTTTGGAATCCTGTATTTTATTTTCATGCGCCAGGTGCGTTCTGCCGGAACCGGTGCGCTGAGTTTCGGCAAGAGCCGCGCCCGGCTTCTTTCAAGAGACAAGCAGAAGATGACTTTTGAAAATGTTGGCGGTATTGACGAAGCCAAGGAAGAAGTTCAGGAAATAGTCGAGTTCCTGAAAGATCCGAAAAAGTTCCAGAAACTTGGCGGCAGAATTCCAAAAGGAGTATTGCTGATGGGGCCGCCCGGAACAGGTAAAACCCTGCTGGCAAAGGCGATTGCAGGAGAGGCCGATGTACCGTTCTTCAGCATAAGTGGATCTGATTTTGTAGAAATGTTTGTAGGTGTAGGCGCGTCCCGCGTGCGGGATATGTTTGAACAGGGCAAGAAGAACGCGCCGTGCCTGATGTTCATTGATGAAATTGACGCAGTCGGTCGCAGCAGGTTTTCAGGAATAGGCGGAGGTCATGATGAGCGCGAGCAGACGCTTAATGCTCTGCTTGTTGAGATGGATGGATTTGAGACACAGGAAGGGGTTATTATTATTGCGGCCACAAACCGTCCGGACGTTCTTGATCCGGCGTTGTTGCGCCCTGGAAGATTTGACCGACAGGTAGTCATCGATCTTCCGACCATTGACGGCCGCGAGGCCATTCTCAAGATGCATGCCAAGGGAATCAAGCTTTCCCAGAATGTGAATATGCGCCGGATTGCACGGGGAACGCCCGGATTTTCCGGTGCGGATCTTGCTAATCTTCTGAATGAAGCGGCCTTGCTTGCGGCAAAAGTAAGCAAAGATTCTGTTGAGATGAAGGACATGGAAGAAGCCAGGGACAAGGTGCGATGGGGCCGGGAAAGGCGTAGCCGCGTGCTCGACGAGAAGGAAAAGAAGGTCACCGCGTACCACGAGGCGGGCCATGCTATTGTCATGCAGATGGTTGAAGAAAGCGAACCGTTGCACAAGATAACAATCATACCGCGTGGTGTTGCATATCTCGGCGCGACAATGCAACTGCCCGAAAAGGACCGGCACATGGAAGGCAGGAAGAAGCTGGAGGGAATGCTGGCAGGTTTCATGGGTGGTCGTGTGGCGGAAGAAATGTTCCTGGGCGATATCACCTCCGGCGCCAGTTCAGATCTGCGGGAAGCCACCAGGATTGCACGGCTCATGGTTTGCGACTGGGGAATGAGTAAAGACATGGGCCCCCAGACTTACGGTCGTAATGAAGACATGACGTTCCTCGGGCGTGAAATCACCCGGACACAGGATTACAGCGAAGAAACCGCCAAACTGATCGATGACGAGGTCAATGCCCTGTTGAGGACCAGTTATGAGAAGGCAAAGAAGATTATCCAGGAAAAACGCGATGTACTTGAAATGGTTGCCAATCTGCTCCTTGAGCGTGAAACACTGGACGGTCGTGATGTAGAGGAAATCGTTCATAAAGGTCGTTTACTTTCCGAGCAGGAACGGGACGAGATAGACAAGGCAAAGGAAGAAGAGGAGAAGGCGAAAGTCAAGGATACCGCAGCGGTTTCAGGCACAAACCCGCCTCCGCTTCCCTGAAGGTTCGACAGGTTGGCATGAAAAGTAAGAGAGTTTATTCGTGGAAGTGCCGCGACCGTGTTCTGGATTTTCAAAATGGTCCCCTGATCATGGGCATTCTCAATGTTACGCCTGACTCGTTTTCGGATGGAGGACTTTTTGCCGATAGAGACAGTGCTGTTGCGCATGGCATCAAAATGCTGAATGAAGGTGCTGACATCATTGATGTAGGCGGGGAGTCTACCAGGCCAGGCGCTGTCGATGTTAATGTCACGGAGGAAATTAACCGCGTAGTTCCTGTGGTTGAGAAACTCTTTCAGGAAACCGGTGCCTTGATTTCCGTGGATACGATGAAGGCAGAGGTTGCCGGCCGGGCTCTTGAGGCTGGCGCCTGCATAGTTAATGATGTGTCCGCAATGACGCGTGATCGGGGAATGATAAGTGTAGTCGGCAGATATAAAGCCGGTGCTGTGCTGATGCACATGATCGAAACACCGGCAACGATGCAGGCAGACCCGCGTTATGATGATGTTGTCCGTGAGGTTGGTGATTATCTGGAAAAACGCGTTGATGATCTTGTAGCGGCTGGTCTTGATAGGGCAACCCTGGCAATAGATCCTGGGATTGGTTTCGGTAAAACAGTGGAACACAATATCAGCCTGCTTGCCGCAATAGATGTGCTGACGGACAAAGGGCAGCCTGTGGTGGTCGGGGTTTCGCGGAAAAGTTTTATAGGCAAGATAACCGGTTGCCAGGTTGACAAGAGATTGCCTGGCAGTCTTGCGGCACTGGCGGTATGTGTCATGAAAGGTGCAGGCATTTTGCGTGTGCACGACGTGAAGGAATCAAAACAAGCCGCACAGATTGCGGCAGCACTGGCACAGCAGAGGAATTAGTAATATGTGGTTGTTGATAAGTACCATTATTCAGGTTTCTGTCCTCGCTTGTATTTTTTATTACATTTTCCTTTTTTTCAGGGGTACCCGCGGCGCACAGGTGCTGGTTGGCTTGGGGTTCCTTCTGGCTATTTTGATCGGCTTGACCCAGATTTTTAATCTCGATGCACTCAACTGGATGCTGCGCAACCTGTCGGTGTTTCTGGGTGTTGCCATTCTTGTGATTTTCCAGCCTGAAATAAGGAGGGCTCTGGCAGAGTTGGGCAAACAGCCGGTTTTTTCCGCTACTGTAGAGAAACGTACGGTTATTGATAACCTGATTGAAACTGTTACACAACTGGCGGAGCACAGGGTTGGCGCGCTCATTGCTATTGAACGAGAGATCGGTACCAGGTCGGTTCAGGAGACTGGAATAAGACTGGATATACCGGTTATTCCGGAACTGCTTTCCAGTATGTTCTATCCGCACACTCCGCTCCATGATGGCGGCGTTATCATTGCCGGAAACAGGATTATGGCTGCCGGATGTCTTTTTCCTTTATCGCATGATGTAGAGTTACACAAGACTTACGGGACACGGCATAGAGCTGCGGTAGGGCTAAGCGAAGAAACGGATGCAGTTGTGGTGGTGGTATCCGAGGAGACAGGTGCGATATCGGTCTGTTACAGGGGCAGGTTGAGCAGCGGGCTTGATGGCGAGCAGTTAAAGAGTTTTCTGTCGGATCTGCTTTTGAAACAGCCTGATAGCGTCTGGCATCGTGCACAGAAGGAACTCGACCTCACACCTGATGGCATAGCCAAATCGGAGAAGATGAAAGAAACAACAGGAACTGACAATGAATAATCTGGAAAAACTGAAACAGATTATGATGAACAACTGGAAGTTGAAGTTGCTTGCAGTTGTTCTGGCGGTACTGGTTGTTTATGAAATACGTGAGGCGACGAGTTTTGAAATTCCATACGATCTTCCGATCAAAGCCGAGGTCGGAGAGGGAATTGCCATTCTTGATCAGCCGAAAACGATAAGGGTGCTTTTCAGGGGATCGCAGGAAGATCTGAGACGATTAAGTCAGAATGAAATTATGATTGTTATCAAACCCAAGGCAACTGACCCGGCGGGTTCGGAAAAAATAACAATAAAAAGCGGTGATATTCGTGGTGCGCCGGGTATAAGAGTGATGAAGATTGAGCCCCGTGTTGTAACCATATCTTTCGACCGCGAGATTGAAAAGGATCTTGCGATTACAAAACCCCAGATAATTGGAACTCCTCTTATAGGTAAAGTTGAACTTGATTATCAGCCGCGAACAGTCAAAATCCGTGGTTCAAATCTACGTTTGCGGAATAAGGAGGAAATCGGGACGGAGCCCGTGGATGTTGATGGACGGGTGGAATCGTTTTCAAAAACATTAAGGGTGCTTCCTCCGCGCGATACGCAGGTGTCGTTAATTGAACCGGCAGAGATAACAGTTAATGTCAACATAGTGACAGAGTCGATAACAAGGGAATGGAAAAACGTAAAAGTATGCGGGATTGTGCCCCCTGGTTTCAATAGTGAGATTTGTTTTTCACCGGCCAGTGTGAATGTTGCTTTGAAGGGTAGTCTGGAAGAAATTGATAATATTGCAAGCAACCCCGTTGTGGCCTTTGTTGATTGCAACGGAATGGTTGCCGGCGTAGTTACAACGCTGCCGGTTCAAGTACATATTCCGGCGGGAACAGACATAAAGGCTGTGGTTGAACCTCAGACTGTGCGGGCAGAGGTCAGCAGCAGATAGAATTTGATTTTAGAAGGATTTTTTAACAATTTAAATATTTCGGAGTGATAGTATGGCTGCAGTGAGCAAAGAATCTGAACGAAGCGTTCGTTTTGCCTGGGGATTGCTTTTACTCGTGCTTGGCGTATTACTGGGGCTCAGTATTTTTTCATATGATTGGAAAGATATCAGTTCCCTGATTGTGCTGCCGAATGATCCGCCTACAAACCTAATAGGGCTTGTCGGTGCCTGGCTTTCTTTCGCTCTTTTCTACATGATGGGGGCAGGTACCTACCTCATACCTTTCTGGTTCCTGGTTATCGGAAGCATCCTGATTTTCAGGCCGGATGAGCGTATCTGGCCAAAAGTAGTGTGGGCTATGATAGCGATGACCGCCATCAGTTCAATTCTTGAGCTTGGCGAATTACGAATTGCCGCACTTGATGCCATGTGCAGGCGTTTGAATATGCCTGATGCAGGGGGTGTTCTCAGCCATGTAATCACGCAGGATCTGCTTGTAACGTGGTTCAGTCCTGTGGGGACTGGCATAATGGGCTGGTCCGCGTTGGTAATTTCTCTTGTGATGTTTGTTAAAGTTGAAACTGTTGCTGACTGGATTCACGCCGGAATCGCTTATTGCCGTGGCGGGTATGAAAGATATCAGGCGTATCGGCTTGATCGCCAGGATATGAGGGAACGTCTTGAAAGCGAGAAGGAATCGATTGAAAAACAGCGCAAACGGCTTGAACGTGTGATTCAGAAAGAGGAACGCAAAGAAGAGCGTACGACAAAGACCAAGGAAGAGGCCGTCATTGTCCGCGCCGCCGAGAAAGAAAAAGAGAAACAGAAAGAAATACAGGTTCCTGTTCGTGCAGTGATTGAACAGAAGCCGGTAGAAAATGATAAGGAAAAAGAAGAGAGGAAAGAGAAACCTCTGATCCCATTCCTTGCTGAGAAAAAACCGAAAGAGGCGAAACCAAAGGAGGAGAAAAAGACTCCTCCGCCAGATTCAATTCAACCTTTGGCTCCTGGTTCAGGCAATTATCAGCTCCCGCCGCTCAGCCTGCTTGAATCGAATGCGCAACCGTTACAGGATGGTGATTCCAAAGCTGATGTGGAAACCACCGGGCGGATTATTGTGGAAACCCTGGCCGAGTTTGCCATTGAAGCTCAGATTACAAATGTAGAAGCCGGTCCGGCGGTGACACGTTACGAGCTTTTGCCGGCACCGGGCGTTAAGGTTGAAAAAATCGGCTCATTGAGCAACAACCTGGCTCTTTCATTGAAGGCAACCAGCGTGCGCGTACAGGCTCCGATACCTGGCAAGGGTGTTGTGGGTATAGAAGTGCCTAACAGTTCCAAGTCCACTGTTTATATGAGGGAATTGCTTGAGAGTGAACTTTTCCAGAGCCATAAGGCAAAGCTTCCGCTCGTCATAGGTAAGGATGTCGGTGGGAATGAAGTGATTGCCGACCTCGCCGACATGCCTCATCTTCTGGTTGCAGGTGCGACAGGAACCGGGAAAACAGTTTGCATGAATTCCATTCTTGCCGGCCTGTTGATGTCCATGACGCCGGACCAGCTGCGCCTGATGCTGATCGATCCCAAGATAGTTGAATTTTCAGGATATAACCATTTGCCGCATCTGGTTGTGCCTGTAATCACGGATCCGAAGAAGGTCGTAATGGGTTTGCGATGGGCAATTAATGAAATGGAAAAGCGGTATAAACTTTTTGCAAAAGTAGGTGTGAGGAATATTGAGGGTTACAATACCCGCGTGATAGCCAAACAGGAAAACCTTTTCGCCGAACTGGGTACACCCGAAGTTGAAGAAAATAAGCCGCCTGACCGGGTTCCGTATATTGTCATCATCGTTGATGAGTTGGCCGACCTGATGCTAACCGCCCAGGCCGATATTGAGAACTGCGTGGCAAGACTGGCCCAGCTTTCAAGAGCGGTTGGAATTCACATGATACTGTCGACACAGCGCCCATCGGTTGATGTCATTACCGGCACGATCAAGGCGAACTTCCCGTCACGAATAGCCTTTCAGGTGGCGCAGAAAGTAGACAGCAGGACCATCCTGGATACCGTGGGTGCCGAAAAACTGCTTGGTCGGGGCGACATGTTGTTCCAGCCGCCCGGGACCAGCAAGGTGGTTCGTGCGCAGGGTGCATTGACAACTGATGCCGAGATCAAGCGGATCGTTGAATTCATTAAAAAACAGGCTGAACCTGTCTATGAGAATGAGATCAAAGAGAAAATAGACAGACCAACGGATTCAATGGATGACGGAGGGGAAGACGAAGGGCTTCTTGAACAGTCGATTGCCATAATAAAGGAAACCCAGCGGGCATCCACATCGTCGCTTCAGAGACGTTTAAGGATAGGTTATACCAGGGCTGCCAGAATAATGGATATTCTTGAGGAACGCGGCATTGTAGGGCCGCCGCGCGGTTCAGATCCACGTGAAATCCTTATTGATCTGGACGGACAAATTCCGAACAATATGCCGGAAGAAGAGCAAACAGGGGAGACGCCATAATGGCTCTTGGTGAAAAACTTAGAAATGCCAGGCTGAGTGCGAAGCTGACAACTTCACAAATTGCTGCCGCAACAAGGATAAAAGTACAGATAATCGAAGATATTGAGCGTGAAGATTTTCGAAGAGTAGCTGCTCCGATTTATGGCAAGGGATTCATCAAGCTTTATGCCGAGAAAGTAGGATTGAACCCTGTTCCGCTGGTGGAAGAATATGTTGCGAGGTTTGTCAACCCTGTCCCGATACAGCTTGCCACCGAAAAAAGCAATGTGTTGCAGGGTTCCAGCAAGCTGGAGCCGCTGGCTCCTCACCAGCTGGATGCAAATGTTCTACCTGACGTTGTGCCGCAGGAACAGGACCTGTTTTCTGCAACTCAAAGGACAGAAATAGTGCCACCATCAGTGGATCATCCGGTGAGGCAAGAAGTAGAATATTCAACTCCATCGCCGGCACGGACAGTCTCCATGGAAAAAATGCTCAATTCCATGAAAGAACGCGTCAATAAATTGCGTGAACAGGTAAGATCAATAAATGATCCATGGCGCAGAAGGGATTTCAGTCTGCCTATAATCCGGTTTGTTGAATCGCCCGGCAAATGGATTTCCGTTATACTTGGAACGGTAATTATCATAATCCTTCTGCTTTCTACAGTGAGCCGTATGTTCCACACGGCCCGGAAGGATACCGTTGTGCCAAGGGTTGAAGAAACGCATGAACAACTGCGCCTGGGTATTGAACCACAGGCTCCATACGTCGATTGAAATTCCTCTCATGTTTTCCAATCCCGATATAGAATCCGAAAAGAAAACTGCATCAGTGGGGTTTATCAGCCTTGGCTGTGCCAAGAACCTTGTCGATTCCCAACTCATGGCCGGTGTCCTGATTTCAGAAAAGTTGAAACTGGCCCGATCTCCTGAAGAGGCCGATATTGTGATTGTAAATACCTGTGCTTTCATTGAAGAGGCAAGGGCCGAATCGATGGAGATGATTGAAACGGCGTGCCGAATGAAGGAAAGCGGTCAATGCAGAGCAGTCCTTGTGACAGGTTGTCTGCCTCAGCGGTATAAAGAGGGCCTGAGAACAAAACTCCCGGCCGTAGACGCTTTTATTGGCCTTGACGAACTGGAGAACGTGGCAGAGGTAGTGAAGGAACTGGCTGAAGGCAAGCGTGGTATATTCAAGGTTTCAAGCAAGTCCACGAAACTTTATGAACCCCGGGTGCCGGGTATTACTTTTACGGGCGGACCATTTGCCTATATTAAAATTGCGGAGGGTTGTAACCACCGTTGTTCTTTCTGTGCGATACCTGATATCAGGGGTGCATATCGCTCAAGGTCGATTTCCCAGGTAGTGAAGGAAGCGGAGAAACTTCTTATCAATGGAATTAGAGAACTGAATTTAATTTCACAGGATGTTACATCATATGGCCGGGATTTGAAATATGAGACCGATCTTGCAAAACTCATAGAAGAGTTGAGGCGATTGGATGGAAAATTCTGGATACGCCTGCTTTACGGACATCCGGCAATGGTCAGTGACCGTCTGTTAAAGGTCATGGCGGAAACGCCTCAGGTTTGTCACTATTTTGATCTGCCGATTCAGCACAGTCATCCGGACATACTCCGTGCCATGCGGAGGAGCGATTCAATCATGCATATTGAGAAAATGGCGGACCGCATCAGGCAGATTATGCCCGATGTTGCTCTGAGGACGACATGCCTTGTCGGGTTCCCAGGTGAAACAGATGAACATTTTGAGCACCTGCTTGATTTCGTACAGAGGGTTGAATTTGATCTCCTTGGCGTGTTCACCTTCTCTCCGGAGGAACATACTGCGGCATTTGATATGCCGGACAGGCCGGATGAAGAAACAACTGCAGCCAGAAGGGATGACCTGCTTGTTGTGCAGATGGATATTGTTGACAGGAAAGCCGCTGCGATGATTGGAACTGAGACAGAAGTGTTGCTTGAAAGAGAAATTCCTGAAAGTAACAGATGGATGGGCCGTGCAAGACGAAGCGCTCCTGAAGTAGACGGAGTTGTTTTCGTGGAGAATCTATCCGCTGATACGCTTCCAGGCGAATTTGTGAAAGTACGCTATACTGCCCAGCAGGAATATGACATGGTGGCGGAAAGTATTTGAGATTGATGATTTCCTATTTAAGATTTATACAGTAAATCTCAATCAGTATTCATCAATCGATAATCAAAAAAAGTAAATAGGATTTATCAATGGCACAGGAATGGGACATCAAGGCACGAAGTGAATTCTGCGAGGAGTGCAAAATGCCTTTTCAGGACAAGCAGCAGTATTTTTCCGCTCTGGTGTTTGGTGAACAGGGCTATGTCCGGGCAGATTACTGTGGCCGTTGCTGGATGGGCGGAAAGAAGGAAGTGACCTCCCCGTACAGTCAGTGGCAGGGAATTTTCCGTCCGCCGCCACCGCCGCCGGAAGAGGCTTTGAAGAAAGAGACTGCAGAAACACTTTTACGCCGTCTGATACAGGATGATGATGGTTCAAGGCGCAATGTCATGTATATCCTTGCGGTCATGCTCGAAAGAAAACGTATCCTGGCTGAAAAGGATATTCAGAAACACGAAGACGGCACAAAGGTAATTGTTTACGAGCATAAAAAGACGGGAGAGACTTTTCTTATTCCCGATCCGGGTCTCCAGCTTGACCAGCTTGAACATGTTCAGATCGAAGTTATCGAAATGTTAGGTGTAAAAACGCCGGCAGCGGACACAAATACCTCCGCCACGGTTTCCCCGGAAGCTGCTTCAGCAGTACAGGAACAAGTTAATACGAACAAAACCGAGGGCTGAATCTGCCTGTGCCAGATTTTCTGAAGAAGTTGATGAGAGTATTGCGCGCACAACACTGTAACAACACAGAAAAGATGGTCATGAAACATATAATGGTTTTCCTGATATGCGTAATATCTTTGACAGCTGCAGCAACTGCACTGGATTCGGAGATCGTAAAAATCTGGAATGGGGACCAGATACCAAAAACTGCCGATATGCCGGTGCTTCAGAATATAACTTTCAACGTTATAAAACCCTATGAGTTTGATAAGGATGGTTATCGCTTTCTTCACGGTGTAGCTCTTGCCTGGCATAAGGGAAATCTCTATGCATCTTTCGGACATAACAGGGGTGGAGAGAACACAGATACAGAGGAAGCCCGTGTTCGGGTCAGCGAAAATGGTGGTAAAACGTGGAGTAGGACTATTACCATGGATTCTGGCGATGAACCTGGATTAGGTGTAAGCCATGGCGTGTTTCTATCTCATTGTGGAAGACTGTGGGCTTTTCATGGTGCTTATTCAGGAACTATGACAAAGGTTCATGCCCGCGCATATCTATTGAACGAAGAAAGTGGAAAATGGGAATACAAGGGCGTTGTTATAGAAGGCGGTTTCTGGCCGCTCCAGGAACCCTTGAAAATGTCTGATGGCAATTGGATCATGTCGGGAATAAGTGTTGGAAAAGGAAATCCTGCAGCAGTTGCAATAAGCCACGGAGAGGATTTTACGAAATGGGATCTCGTGGTTATTCCAAAGCAGCCTGACTTAAAAATGTGGGGTGAGTCCGGAGTTTTTCTCGATGGCAGGCGTATTGTTAACATTGCCAGGCGGGATGGGGCGCAGCCCACCGTACTGGTTGCATCCAGCGGGGATTACGGCAGGACGTGGGCTGAATCGAAAGCCGGTAATCTGCCCATGGCAGCCAGCAAGCCCTACACTGGTACGCTGAGTACGGGTCAGCACTATATGATTTGTTCAACGACTGCTGATGGTGGTAACCGCCGCTCGCCATTGACAATAGCAGTAACCCGTCCTGGGGAGACCGTATTCTCAAAGATATATGTTATTCGTCATGCGCGTTTTCCAGAAGGGCCTGGCGAATCGCATGAGAAAGTTGCACTTTCTTATCCTTACGCGGTTGAACATGAGAATAAGCTCTATGTTGGTTACTCAAACAGCGGTGGCGGAATTGGACGCAAGGGTCAGGGACGTGAACTTTGGAACAATAACAGCGCAGAACTGGCCATTATCCCGGTTTCAATGCTGGTTGTTCCGTGAAGTTTTAAAGATAAAAAGGACGCAAAGATTTTATTCTTTGCGTCCTTTATGTTCGCACTAATCTTGGCGATTGTCATCAGGCGCTCAAAACGTAACCGGCACGTGGCTTGGATGACAACCACTTGTTTGCTTCCGGCAGATTTGTAAATTCACGTTTTGCAGAATCCCACTTCAACTCTTTGCCCGGGAATTTCAATGCGAGACAACCCAGCAGGATTGCCTGGGTCATCGGTACAGAATATTCAAAATTACTACCAGGCTTAGCGGGGTTGTGCTCCTTACATGCCTCAACCCATTGCCCGTAGTGATTACAACCCTGTGTCTGTTTCAATTCTTCCCGCCACTGCCGCTCCACTTCCTTTACTGCAGGACCGTAAGGCTCCTTGCCAAGAGCGATCGGTAATGGTGCCCCGGCATGAGACCCTCCAACGGCCGTCATCTTTGAACCTACGATCAGGCAACCGTTATCGCCCAGTTTGAGCTGCGGATTCACATTAGCGGGCTGGGGTGGCAATTTCTTGCCGTCATACCAGATCATTTTCACACCATTGGGGCAAACAGGTGTGGCAGGGAATTTGTATTCGATAATCGACCAGTCAGGATAGGCAATACCGGCCGGTGCAGAAGCCTCACACTTTATGTAGGTCGGTAACCCGAGTTTCAGGATCCAGAAGGCTGGATCCATATTGTGGCAGGCCATGTCACCCATTGCACCACAACCAAAATCCCACCAGCCACGCCATTTGAAAGGTGCATAGGCGGACGAGAAGGGGCGCATCTCGGCCGGGCCGATCCACATGTCCCAATCCATACCTTCCGGAGTTGGTTCAGCAGCCGGCGCCTGTGTCATACCCTGTGGCCAGATCGGACGGTTGGACCAGGTGTGTACTTCGAGAATGTCGCCGAAGGCATTGGCATCCATCATTTTCTTCCAGAGAATAAGGCCTGAACCTGCATGGCCCTGGTTTCCCATCTGGGTTACAACCTTGTACTTGCGTGAAGCTTCCAGCATGAGCCGGCATTCCTCGAAGGTGCGGGCAAGTGGTTTCTGAACGTAAACGTGCTTGCCGCGGCGCATCGCATCCAGAGCAGCAACCGCATGTGTGTGGTCGGGTGTTGAAACAACTACACCATCGATTTCCTTTTCCACCTTATCGAGCATCTTCCTGTAATCGGTAAATTTCGGGATATCCGGGTATTGCTGGTAGGCTTTTTCTGCACGTTTGGGATCGACATCGCACATGGCGACAAGTGTACCGCCGCCTTTTACAGTGTTGGCCAGGTCGCCGCCGCCCATGCCGCCGCAGGCGATCTTGGCGAAGCGGAACTGCTCGCTTGGCGGAGTGGCAGCCTGTCCATAACTGCGAATGCAGGGAAACGCGGTTACTGCAGCAACCGTGCATGCGAGGAAATTTCTGCGGGAAATAGCTTGTCTGCGAGTCATAAGTGGATTCCTTTCTTTAACGAATGAAGCATTAGAATATGTTGTGAGAGTTTAGGATTATGGTTGGACGTTTGCAATTCTAAACAGAGGCAGGGTAAAACTGTTCCTGTATTTCCGCGCTCTCGGAGCGCGGCCACAGTTTGAATGAAGTATGCATTTCCTCTGTAGCCCACCTCCGTGAGGTGGGACTTTTCTGGCGTTTCAGAAATGAATATATGTCCCTCTCGCAAAGGTAATCTACTATAACTTTGATTTATTGAACGGAATTTTACATTATTTCCCGTGTCCTGGGTGGCAGATTTTATTCGGTAAAGGAGTCGGATGTTCGATATAAAAATAACGGGCGGGAATGTTTTTGACGGGACAGGTTGTCCTGCTGTTCAGAATGATATCGGGATAACGGCCGACCGGATTGAGTCTTTTGAAAACCTGTCTGCGGCTGATGCAAACCTTACGATTGATGCTTCAGGCAAGTATGTTTGCCCCGGGTTTATAGATGCACATTCGCATTCAGATACATACCTGCTCGTCGAGCCTTCTGCTCCAAGCAAAATTTTTCAGGGAATAACAACGGAAATTGTCGGAAACTGTGGAGCATCTGCTGCACCTCTTGTCGGAAAGTATCACATGCCTGGCGACTGGCTGGACAAAACATACCCCGGAACATGGAGCAGTGTTTCAGAATATCGGCAACTCATGGAAAGTGTTAAACCGGCTCCGAACGTTTACATGTTGATCGGGCATAATACTATTCGCGTTGGCATTGCCGGGTATGAAAACAGGCAGCTGAAAGCGGATGAATTGGACCAGGCAAAACAGCTGCTTGAGAAAAGCCTCGATGAAGGGGGGCACGGTTTGAGTACGGGCCTCATCTATGCACCCGCAATGTTTGCATCTCGCGAAGAACTGGTCGAGCTGGCAAAGGTTGTTTCCGGAAAGAATGGCATATACACAAGCCATATGAGAAGCGAGTCGGGTGGGGTAATAGAAGCTATTGAGGAGCTGATATCAATCTCACGCGATGCAGATATACGAGCTGAAATATCGCACCTGAAAACATCGGGACAAAAGAACTGGCATCACGTGGACAAGGTGCTTCAGCTCGTCAGGGATGCAAGGCAGGAAGGACTTGAAGTTGCGGCGGACAGGTATCCATATACATCGTCATGCACCGATCTCGATGCCATTTTCCCGGACTGGGCGGCAGAAGGTGGCCGCGATGCTGTCATGAAAAGGCTGCGAAAACTTTCCGACAGAAAACGTCTCAGGGTAGACCTGCTCAAAGGCAGGACTGCAGATTACTGGGGGACGATTACCATCGCTTCGACTGTTCATGCTGATAACAGGAGATTCCAGGGGACGCTTCTTACGGATGCTGCTGGACAACTTGGCCTGGATCCGGTTGATGCCGTTTTGCATTTCGTGGAAAGCGATGAAGTGAGGACATCGGCTTTCTTTGCCGGCATGAGCGAGGAGAACATGCTGAAAATACTTGCCGAGCCGTACGTAATGCTGGGCACTGATGCATCGTTGCGTTCAACCAGCGGTCCTTTAAGTAAAGATTATCCGCATCCAAGGGCATATGGCAGTTTCCCGAAATTCCTGAGGATGGCGCTGGACGGGAAAACAGTGTCCATGTCGGAAGCTGTGAGGAAAATGACTTCCCTGCCGGCAAAACAGTTCCGGATAAAAGATCGTGGAGTTATTGCCAGGGGCAGGAAAGCGGATGTAATTGTGTTTGATCCGGCAAAAATCAGGGATATCTCAAATTACGCCCAACCTCACCAATTGTCCGAGGGTATTGAAACGGTTGTTGTAAACGGCGTTCTCACCCTGCAGTCCGGCAGGCTTACCGGCAATCGTGGCGGGAAGATGCTTTGAGTGGAAAATTCCTGCTGTTGACAAAACGCATTGTGGTTAGTACTATTATAGTGAAATGCTAATGAGGGTATTATATGGCTGCTCTTCTGATAAAAGACTTACCGGTGGATGTGCATAAATGGTTGAAACGCGAAGCAGAAGCGCATCGCCGCTCCATGACGCAGCAGGTTATAGTTCTTTTCGAGGAACGGATGCGGAAGTTCAAACCTGTACACTTCCCGCCTCCTTTTAAGACGCGTACTCCTTTGACCGCCGAATTCATTGACAAGGCTAAAAAAGAAGGGCGCCGGTGATTGTTGTTGACTCAAACGTGCTGGCGGCGCGAAACCTGACTGGTGTGCAAACACCGCTTGCCGAAAGGGTGGAGTTGGTTGATCGTTTCTGGATCGTACCACCACTCTGGCGGTACGAATTCGAGAACATATTGACAAAGGGATTATGGGCGCGGCAATTCACAACAGAAGGTGCTCTGCATGTTTGGCAGGTGGTCATGGCCAGAATGGCTGACAATGAGCATGAGCCGTCTGTTCAGAAGGTAATCGATCTGTCAGCCCGCTATCGAATCACCGCATACGATGCTAACTTCATTGCGCTGGCCATGGAAATGGATGTCATGTGCGTTACCGAGGATGGCGAACTTCAGAAGAAGTTCCCGTCAATCGCGGTGAGCATGAAGGCTTTCCTTGAGCAAGGAATAACCGGTGGTCAAGTGCGTGAAGCCCGCGCAACCTATGGAGCCAGGCGCAAGAAGACAGTTCGTTAAAGGCAGGTTCATCTGCGGGTAATACGAGCAGAATTCTGGTAACATTATCAATATGAATTACTGGACTGCATCACTACTGTCCGGTTTAAAAATGGCTGATCTTAAGTTCAGCCTTATATAATCGATGTAATATTGATGTTATGAGCGTTTTCGATTTCAACTTCAA
>MHBM01000303.1:11541-25682 GCA_001804885.1 Lentisphaerae bacterium RIFOXYA12_FULL_48_11 | reverse complement strand
CTTTTGGCCTGTCCTCAGGACGGCGATGGCGTCTTCGATCTGTTTGTCCTGTTTGTAACATGATGCGAGAGCCAGGCATTCTTCTACCTTATCCTTCTGGTTCTGTATTATACCATGAATGGCGGCTTTTGCCCTGTCTACCTGGACTTTTGACGGGAATTTGCCATCAGATTTTGAATATGCCATAAGCGCCAGTCGTGTTGCCCTGATATCATCCGGTGTACCATTGAATTCCCTGGAGAGGAAAGGCTGCAGGATTCGCATGGCCTCGCCCCAGTCACTGTTTCCAATGGCCAGTTCTGCCTGGCTCAATGCCCCTGCGGTACGGAAATTGTAAGATATCAACCTCGATGGTTCACCCTTGTCAACTACACGCAATGTTCCGTCCGGGCAGATCAGAAAATCGGCGGGATATTGCCAGTCAAGTTCACGTTTCCCGCGGCTCCCAAACTGAAACGTAACTTTTCCTTCGTCATCAATTACCAATACTTTGGAATTCCTGCTGTCGAGCACCATGAGAAAGCCATTTGGGTCTGACTGAACAGCTGTAAGGTTCATAGTGGGAATGGGCGGTTTTATTTCTATATTTCTTACAAAACTTCCATTTGGAGAAAAGACATGTATTATATTGCGTTTACTGTCCAGTACGGCCAATTGTCCCTTATGCCATACAATGTCTCGCAAGTATCCTATTTCTTCCGGCAGAATGTTCCCTTCCTTGCCGAACTTAGTGCTCATAATGCCATCTTCGTTGAAAACTTTTATTTCTGTATCACCACAGTCAGATAAGACCAGCGCATTGCCTGGTGCTGGAAGGATCCTTGTAACATCATCTAACTTGTCTTCTCCGCATACAAAATCAAACGAACTATCTGACAGTTTAAAGGCAAAGATTTTTGATCTGGAACGGTCGAAAACATACAACCTGTTGGCGTTAAGATGGGCCGTTGATGTATTTTTGATTTCCGGATGTTTGAATTCCTGTTTTTTGTCGCCCTGTTTAAGGATTACAGTTTTGGTGTTGGCGTCAAAAATGACAGCACCATCTGGTAGTAGACTGATCACTTTCCCGTCTGCCGTTTCAGCTGTTGTGCGACTTAGCTGGTATTCGGGTGTCCGAGTCTGGGTGTACAGGATGTGGGAGGGAGTGTCGAATGAGAATGTTTGTATATCTCTGTCCCTGCTGTCCAGGGCAAGGATGTTTCCGTCATGGGTGCAGGTGAGATCTGAAAGGGTTGTGAATTGTCCGCGCCCGGAACCTTTTGATCCGAGACCTGCCGTTTGTTTTCCCCGTATGGTCCATTTGTAAATTTTTTGTGCACTGTCGATGCCGAGCAGTTCTCCGGAATCAAGCGCGATAAGTTTCTTTACTACCGAGTAGTCTCCTTCAAGCGGTCGTTCTGAAAGAAACCGTCCTTCGCGTGAGAAACTAACAATGTTACGTGATTTCGAATCAACAGTGGCAAGAGTGCCGTCGGCCAGGACGGTCATGGCTGAGGCACAAAAGCGGGGTTTTTTGCCGTTCATATCAAAGGGGAGATGCCTGGAGAAAAGATATGTTCCGTCCATCGTAAAAGCCTTGATGTCGTTCTCTCCGTGGTCACTAACATAAAGGACTCCAGTTGAGTCTATGGCTAAGCAGGCAGGAGATGATAACCTGTCCGGTTCTTTTAATGTAAGGCTTACGGTCTTTTCGAGTTTTCCATCCGGTTGGAAGGAAAGGATAATGCTTTTAGCTGCGCCGAAGAAGCTCTTGCCGGAATCAAATACCAGGATGCGGTTACGGGCCTGGTCGTACAGCAGGCATATGATATCTTTTGGAATATATCCCGGAATCTGCTGGACAAGGTTTACCCGGTTCGTTTCCGTTAGTTCGTGGTTAAGGAATAGCAAGCTTTCAGTTTGGCGATCGTAAATAACAAGACCGGGCTGCTTTCCCAAGGATGTGAAATGGGTCGGCTTCCCGGCCTGGATTGAATTCTGTCCCACAAACTTGAATCCTTCCAGTGCTGTTACTTGGCGTACGGGACAAAACAAGAATAAACTTATCAAACAAAGGGTTGTCACCCATGTCCGAATGGTCGTAATTATTATTGCAGACATAATTCCCCCGTTGGTCTTCTTTTACTCAATTAAAAGAAATAGTTAGCACATAATACTGTAAATATATAATATACGTTTAGCCAGATTTATTGTCAAGGAACGCCGGAGTTTCAATAGGAGTAATTTGTGGATTCAAGGGCTGTTTCATTGTTTAAGGCTGCAATAACGGCAGGTTTTGATTCCGGCCAATCACGGAATACTGCATTCCGTGTATTTATTTTACTTTTAGTAATATGCGTTAGTCTGGTTGTGACGATCCTGTTTTCCTATGTGGCATTTTTCCAGCAGGCCGAATTAGGTGTTTTGGACTTGAGGTTCAAGCATAGACCTGTCCCAGTCACGTCTGATAGGCTGGGAACCGTTGACATTGATTCTGCTGCCATAGATCGAGTGGGCGGGTGGCCGGTTTCGCGAAAGGTGTACGCAGATATCATTCGGTGCCTGCACAGGTATGATGTTTCGCTTGTAACGTTTGATATATTCTTTTCTGATCCAGGCGCCTTGACCATCTCGCCGGACCAGATGAAAAAGGTTGTCAGTCTCGCGGAGCAGGGTGATAAGACTGATGATCTCATGCGCATTCGCTCAAGTTTGAGGGAAAGTCCGGACGAAGATTTTGCAGCAGCCCTGAACATTACAGGTTCTTCCATCCTTGCTCAGTCTTTTAAATTTGCAAAACCAGAGATATTTCCTGATCTTGAAAAAATTGAGCGGCTTACAAAATCAAGCCTTGAGAATGCTGATGAACGATTTAAAAAAGCCATTGCCATGGCTGATAATTTTTCCATTCCCTACGCGGCACGAAGCGGCCCTGAAGTGGGACTGGCTCGGGCATTTTCCGTTGAACCTCCGGATCCGGCTTTACTGAAGCACGCTGCCGGCCTTGGATTTGCTCAAATTGTTCAGGATATTGACGGTTCCGCGCGTAAATATCCTCTGTTTATTCTTTATAATGGAAGGTTCTATCCATCAATTGGTCTCATGGGGGTATCTATTCTCACGAAAGTTTCCCTTTCTGAGATGACTATTGTTCCTGGAAGTCATGTTGTTTTGCCAAATGCCAGCATAATTGACGGCCATGGCAATGAAGTGCGAACTGATATCCGTATTCCTGTAGACCGTTATCTCCGAATGACGGTTAACTGGACAGGTGATTACATGGATACATTCCATCATGTTCCCGCTTCTGCTGTGATGAGTTTCCAGGCGGACTCTTTGATCAGGGAATGTTTGCATGCCTATGGCAATCGTAAGAACGATATCATCGAGAAAGGTTATGAAGAGGCAGTGCAAAGAGTGGTGAATCGCGGGTTGATGAGGGAAGAAGATGCAGGTCTGATTGCGATGAAGCTGATGATGGCACAGCTTGCCGAGTCGGCCCAGACTTCGCGTTCTGTATCGCGAGATGTTTTTCTGCAGGATTTTGGTTCGGATACATCTGAAATGCGGAGTATGGTTGCAGGAATATGGGACCAGGTTGCCGATAATGCAAAAATACTCGATCTGATTCGCAAGAATCCGGAAGTTTCGGAGCTGGAAATTGTTAAAAAACTAAATATAGAGAATGGCAGACGCGAAGAAATGCATCATGCAGTGAATTACCTTCGCTTTATTGTCAAGCGCCGGAAAGATGTCGAGAAATGGCGGCCGTTATATTTCTTCAAGCCTGTCGAAGTTTCGTACGAGGGATCGAGTCGTAAAACGGTTTTGTCGCCGCTTGATCTTGCGGACAGGGTTTTGTATCTTGGGCTTACGGCTTCTGGAACCCATGACTATGGGCCGATGCCTTTCAATACCGGGTATCCCATGGTTGGGCTGCACGTAAATGCCGTTAATACCATTCTCACCCGGCAGTTTATCCGTGAATTACCCTGGTGGGGAATTCTTCTGGTGGCGATGACATGTGCTCTTCCTGTGGCATATTTTACCCACCGGCTGCATCCATTGGCTGGTTCCGGTTTCATGATAGTTGTTTGTGCGGGGTATTTCTGGCTGGGTGCCATAGCCTTCAACAAAGCCGGTGTCTGGTTGCCTACAATCCCTCCAGTTGTATCTGTGGCCGGGACTTTCCTGGCTATTGTGGTTCGTAATGTCCTGCTTGAGCGTCATGAAAAAAGGAAACTGCGTAACGCGTTTTCTACCTATGTTACTCCCTCGATAGTCAAAAGGGTAATGGAAGATCCCAATATGCTTAAGCTGGGAGGGCAGCGTCGCACAATGACTGCTTTCTTCAGCGACGTGGCAGGTTTTACAGCGATCAGTGAGGAATCAACGCCGGAAGCCCTTGTTGCAATGCTTAATGATTATCTTGATGCCATGACCGGTATTATTTTCAAACACGAGGGAACTCTGGACAAGTACCAGGGTGATGGCATTATGGCTTTCTGGAATGCGCCGGTAGATCAGGAAAACCACGCTTATCGCGCTTGTTGTGCGGCTATTGATTCCATAAACTGCATCAGGAATGACCTGCATCCGAGGTGGAAAGCGGAAGGGAAACCACTGTTGTCAATAAGGATAGGGGTAAATACCGGTGCTATGATCGTTGGCAACATGGGATCCAGAACCAGAATGAATTACACTGTAATGGGAGACCCTGTCAACTTGGCCTCCAGACTGGAATCGGCCAATAAGGAATATGGAACACGGGTTATGATCAGCGAATTTGTAATGGAACATGTTAATGACAGTCTTGTTGTAAGGGAATTGGATATTCTCAGGGTCAAGGGCAAGTTGAAACCGGTCCGTGTTTACGAAGTCCTCGCCAAAGCTGGAGAGGTTGATGAGGGGATGTTAAGTCTCTTGGACGCATACAATGAAGGTTTGAAACTCTATCGCGCTGGTTGCTGGAAAGATGCTGAAAGCGCATTTGCGTCAGCTATTAAGATCTGTAAGGATGATGGGCCCAGTAACATGTATTTTCGCCGGTGCAGGGAGTTTGTTAATGCACCTCCGAAGCCGGGTTGGGATGGTGTCTGGATATTGACTAGTAAGTAGTTGTGGCTACGGCTGCTGGCAAAACACTCTGTGCTTGTTTCCGGCTTTGAGTTATTGCAAAATTACAAGAATAAAAAATAAAGGAGGTAACCCTTGAAGGTTATGAATAAATCACTGGTTGGGATCAGCGCAATAATTATGGTGGCGATGGCTTGCGGTTGTGCAACTCCTCCCGATTCGGCTCTTCCATGGCATAAAAAATTTGACAACAGGTTGCCTGTCATGGGCAAAGACAACTGGATTATTGTCGCTGATGCCGCTTATCCATGCCGGCGTGCCCCAGGTGTTGAGACGATTGCAACCGGAAAATCACTGCCTTCCGTTCTTGGTTATGTGCTTTCCAATATAGACGATTCAGAGCATGCAGGTGCTACTGCATGGATGAGTTCTGAGTTGGAGAAAATCCCTGATCGCGATGCTATAGGCATTACCAAGGTTCATCACGCAATCAGAAGTCAGCTCAACGATGCAAAAATAACAATCAAGATTGCAACGGAGCAGGAAATTCTGAAGAAGATTGAAGCTGAAACAGTTGATTACAATGTGTTGGTACTTAAATCGGAGACTTCGCTGCCATATACCAGCGTTTATCTGCATTTGGACTGCCGATATTGGGATGAAGCCAGAGAGAAGCGCCTGAGGGATGCCCTCCGTGGCTCAGAATAATATAGGCATTTGTCCTTTTTTGTCACAATCTTATGAGATGTGATAAATGGCTCGTAGCTTTATTTAAAAATCTCACGCAAAATGCGTCCTTCTGCAGTAGGGAAAGGGATGCCAAGAGACTCCGCGATAGTTGGTGCAACATCGATGTTTGCAATTCGGTCGAGCTTTACTCCCTGTTTGATGCCGTATCCCCATGCAATGAACATGCCATCAAGTTCAGGATCGCTGGCTGGGTAACCGTGCGTACCAAGATAATTCTTTGAGTCGGCTACCAGTTCTTCTCCTGTACATATGTCCTTGAAAGCAAAGCCTGTTTTGGCAAAAAGAATCAGATCACCCATGGCTTGATTCTCTTCTGTAGTTGGCATTCCAAGTTTGGGTGCATCAACAGAGTCAAAAACCTCTGCGACACCTTCAAGCCCTGCGCATATCGGTTTAACTACGGGTAAAAGTTCAGCCTTTTTTGTCGGGTCAGTTATGTAAACAAAGGCCATTCCTCCTTGAACCATTATATATGCATCGCAACTTTCCACTTTGGAGTCTTTTATCCTGATGAGTCCGGCCTGCCTGAGTGCCACATTGGGGTGAATGACTTTGTTGACTTTCTTGAAACCATGATCGGTTGTTACAATAACGGTGGTGCGATCTCGTAAGCCGGATTTTTCAATGGATGTGAGGATGTCTCCAATGAATTTGTCTGTATACGCATATGCGCTGTGACTTCCTGTAGAGCCGGGTCCATGATTGTGATTTGCTGCATCGGTACCGAGTAGATGGAAAAACATGAGGTTTGGCTTGTGTTTTTCAATGATATGGCACCCTGCCTGGGTCCACATCCAGTCATTCCAGACGATATTCTTACCCTTCATGAAGTTTTGAACTTCGTCTGCAGTGATAATCCCGGCTTTAATGAGTTCCTGTTCGATCTGGCCGTCCGGCTTCGGAATCTCAAGGAATTCATAATTAATTGTTCCTGAATTGAGGATGGCCACCCAGTCTATTTGAGCAGTCTTGAGTCCGGCCTTGTATGCGGCATCATATATGGTAGGCGTATGGACCAGGTCTGCCTTGTCACGCCATGGTTCTACCTTGGGTGGTAGTGTCGGGCCTCTTCTTACCAGCAGGCCATTGAAAAGCACGCCGTGTTTTCGAGGTGTGACTCCGGTGGCGATGGTCGTGTGGTTGATCCAGGTAATCGAAGGATTTGAGACGGTCATTACATCCGCAACAGATCCTTCCTTTGCAAGCCTGCGGAGATTGGGCATCACTAATGCCTGGTTTTTCCATATCCATGAAGGCAGACCATCAACGGTAATGAGTATGACTGTACGGTCCTTTGCAAGTTCCTGTGCTGTGTATGAGGATGGTGTTGAAAGAGTTAAAATCAGAAATACGAGGATGGATTTAGACAATATGCTTTGTAAGTAATTTATTCTCATTGGCGCATTCCTTTCATTTCGTTTTATGCGTAACTATGCAGAACGCTGGACAGTTTTGGCAGAAGATTAACCAGAAGAAATGTTGTTATAAGGGCTGCAAACGCAAGTATTTGTATTGTGCCAGCATGTGGCCTCAGTCTTGAGTCGTAACGTGAATGGAAATAACCGAGATACAGGGTCCAGGTAATCAGGGACCAGGTTTCTTTCGGATCCCACGACCAGTAGACACCCCATGCAGCTTCAGCCCAGACAGCCCCTGAAAGCAGCCCGAATGTCATGAATGGAAATGCCAACCTCAATATCTGGTAACCGGCTGAATCATACCTGGATGTTTCAACCTGTTTCCATACCTTTTCACGGAAAAGGCGGACGATCGTCAGTACGAAGGCAACAGTTGCCAGAGCATAAGACAGCATGTAAGAGGTTACATGCGGCACAAACCATGGCGATTGAAGAGCTGGCACGCGACGCCAGGAAACTTCCTTCTCCATGCACAAAGAACCGATTAGCGGTATTATGGATGCAAACACAAAATAAACGTCCAGCCAGCCAAGGTTATGTTTTCTTCTCAACAGTAAGTAGAGGGGGAGGAAGGACAGTGAAAGTACCACCATTACGTGTCCCATGCTTCCAAATGGAGGGTGTCCACACGCAATCCAGTTCGTTGCCATTACTCCTGAGGATACAATCCATCCCAGTAAAGCCATCATTGCGCCTGCAGTGTTCTTTCTTGCGAGAAGCAGGGCGTAGGCAGCAGCGTAGATTGCCACCGCGGCTATAAGCAGATATGTAACCACAGCACTAAGATGTGGCATTGTTGCCCTCGCTTTTCCGGAAACACATGATTGTACAGCCAAGCATCAGCATTGCTATCCCCGCGAAAACAACTTTCCTGCCTGGATCGCTTCTGGCACCCAGCACGACATAACGGCGTGATTCAGTATCGTAAGACATCAGAAAAAAACGCCATCCCTGATGTTCGACGGGGTGGTTTACTTCAAGTTTGTGGCTGATTGCCGGTCCATCGTTAGGGGTAATTTGCAAAGATGCCTGGAAATGCTTGGGAGTGGTGGCCAACCTGCCTTCCGTCTGTTCGTAAAAATCTACCGTGAAGTTTGTAACGGTGATTCCGAATCCCATGTCATAACTGGACTGACCGTCAGGAGTCGGTATCTGTTTTATTTCATGAGTACTGCTGATTGGCAGCGCAAATTCACTTTTCTTTGCCGTAAGGTAACCGGTCAATGCCCCCGCAAGAATAACAATTATTCCAAGATGTGTGAGTTGGAATCCGATTTTCTTCAGGAATATATTTCTTTTTTTCCAGCAACAGGCAAGGGATAGGGTTGCAAGTATTGCCATGAGGAGTAGAAAAACCGGTGTGTAAAAGACGACAGTCTGCATTCCCCCTTGAACGGGAAATACTCCTGCAAGCATGAAAAGAACCAGTAATCCGAACAGTATGACTGCTGTAAGCATATGAGTTATTTTTCGTACGTCTTTCGCATGTCTTCCAGAACTTTTCCGGCTTTCTCGATAAAGTCCCTGATGTCCTGACTGGTATGAGCTGAGGAAATGAATCCAAGTTCAAACTGTGCCGGTGGTAGATAAATATTATTTTTGAGCATTCCGTGGAAGAAAGCTGCGTAAGCCTTTGTGTCAGCCTTTTTCGCATCGGCCAGGTTGTTTACAGGCCCATTGCAGAAGAACGGAGTGAACATGCTCCCAAGTGCCGGACAGTTCATTCTTATTCCGGCGTTTCTCGCCGCTCCGGTTATTCCTTCGGAAAGCTGCCTGCCTTTTTGGGCCAGTGTCTTGTAAGGCTTTTCTTTCTTGAGTAATCGTAATGTGGCGAGACCGGCTGCGACCGCGACTGGATTACCGCTCAGTGTGCCAGCCTGGTATACAGGTCCAAGCGGTGCCAGCATTCTCATTATGTCGGCTCTTCCGCCTATTGCGCCTATAGGCATTCCGCCGCCAATTATTTTTCCGAGGCAGGTCAGATCCGGTGTTATTCCAATTAATCTTCCGTACGTTGTCGGGCCGAATCTGAAACCCGTTATTACTTCGTCAAAAATTAATAAAGATTTATTTTTTGCCGTGATACTGCGCAATCCCTGCAGGAATCCCGGTGCAGCCTGGACAAGGCCCATGTTGCCTGCGACAGGTTCAACGATAATGGCAGCGATATCTTTTCCGTGCTTTCTGAATACTTCTGTAACCGCGTTTGTGTCGTTGTACTGGATAACGAATGTTTCTGCCGCTGTTTCCATTGAGACTCCTGCAGACGATGAAATGCCGCCTGTCAGGAGACCGCTTCCGGCCGACACCAGCATGCTGTCAGTGTGGCCATGATAGCATCCCGCGAATTTTACTATCTTCCGCTTTTTTGTGAATCCTCTTGCCAGGCGCAGGGCTGTCATTACTGCTTCGGTTCCTGAATTGACAAGCCGGACCATGTCCAGGTAGGGGATCTGGTTGCATAGAAATTCAGCCATTTCCACTTCGCGTGGAGTATTCGTTCCGAAACTGGTTCCTTCGGCTGCCGTTGCCCGGATTGCCTTCACGACCTCTTTCCTGGCATGCCCGAGAATCATCGGCCCCCAGGAACCACAGTAGTCCACAAGATCAATACCTTCGGAAGTCGTAATCTTTGGCCCTGATCCTCTAACAATGTAAACAGGAGTCCCTCCGACTGAATTAAATGCCCTTACCGGGCTGTTTACTCCCCCCGGAATTATCTTCTTCGCTCGATCAAACAATTTCTTCGATTTCATTTTGTTATTGCATACACTGGTTCTGCGGTCGTAACCCCGGCAGAATTTACTGACATCAAGTTCTGAAAATTTCCTTATACCGGCCGGCCCAGTAGGAAATAATGATATCAGCGCCGGCCCGGCAGAGGGCGATCGTTGATTCCCGGACCATTGCATTCAAATTACCCCAGCCTCGGTCGGCGGTCGCGATAAGCATTGAATACTCGCCACTGACATTATATGCGGCAATCGGCAGGTTTGTCTGTCCGCGCAGCTTTTCGAGTATGTCGAGATAGAACAGGGACGGTTTGACCATCAGAATATCGGCTCCTTCGATCTCGTCAAGTTGTGATTCCAGTAGGGCTTGCCTGATATTTCCATAGGAGGCTTGGTAACCATTTCTGTCACCTTTCCCCGGCGCTGAATTCTCTGCATCCCTGAAGGGGCCGTACATCGCCGAGGCGAACTTTGTCGAATAGCTCATGAGGATAGTCTGGTTGAAGCCTGCTTTATCCAGCGCTTTCCGTATTGAAACAACTTGCCCATCCATCATCGCGCTGGGTGCTACACAATCGGCGCCTGCTTCCGCATGTGATACTGCAGTTTTAGCCAGCATCTGGTTGGCCTTGTCATTATTCACAATCCCGCTACGGTCCAGTGGGCCGCAATGCCCATGGTTCGTATAGGCACACAGGCACACGTCAGTGCAGGTAACGAGTTCCGGGAATTCACGCTTTATTTCACGAACTGCCTTCTGGACAGTTCCTTTTGCGGAAAAAGCCATGCTTCCGTTGTTATCTTTCTTTCCTTTATCCGCCACGCCGAAGACCAGTATGCCACCAATTCCTTCTTTTGTGACCCGTGACAATTCTTTCAGAAGCATGTCCGCGCTTAGTCTATATTGCCCGGGCATTGAGCTGATAGCCTCGCGCTTTTTGGTGCCCTCAACAACGAAAACGGGCCAGATGAACTTTTCGGGGCCGGGCAGGGGAATGTCTAACATTTTCCGCAACTGTCCGGTTCTTCGTAATCTTCTGAGCCTTAATTCCGGGAATCCGCTCACATCATTTCTCCAGTGCTTCGTTTACATATTTCTCGGCCAGTGTCTCTATACTGGAAGCAACTGTTGCTTCCCTCCCGACTACGTCCGCATTGAGATTGTTCTCTGCCAGGCTCTCACAAGTTGGCCTTCCGATCGCCGTAATAATCTTTCCCTGCAGGCTTTTTCTGCCCCACTGGCTGACAAAAACTTCAACGGCAGATGCGCTGGCAAAGAAGACGGCATCAAATTCAGGAAGCGTATCGTAGCTGATTGGATCATTTCTGTACAGTACACAGTCTGTAACTCTGGCACCCAGTGTCCTTAAGAATTCTGCCAGGTCAGGTCCTGCCTTATTTGACCGCAATCGCAGGATTGTCTGGCCTGATTTTACAAGTTTTGCGGCAATCTCTGTCAGGCCGCCCGCCCCGAAATCAGAAGCCGGAGCAACTTCCGGGATGACCCGGTACTTCCTTAGTTCGCGTTCTGTCCCGGGTCCGCAGACAATTATTTTTGGAAGCACTTTTGTATTTTCACCTGTTTTATCAAAGAGGTCGAAGAAGCATCGGACAGATGAAGGGGATGTCAGTACAAGCCAGTGAAACTGGTCCATTGATTTTATCTGTTTCATGGCGTTTGGTTCGGGAATGAGCTTGATCAATGGCAGTTTTACAGGAATTCCACCCAGATCAGTTACTATGTCCGAGGCTTTGGCCTGCAAGTCATCACTGCAGGTAAGAAGTATCCTGTAACCCTGTAATGCTCCCCAGGTTTTGTTAAACCCGAACTTTGTAATCTCGCCCACAATAAACAGTCCCGGCATATCATGTGGCAGTTCAGCGCAGGAAGAAGCGTCGCCTTTAATCTTCTTCCCGATATCATTCAACGTGCCTCGGATTATTGTCTCTGAGTCGGTGCCGGTACTGAAGACCATTGCGGCAGGAGTGTTGCCGGGCATTCCTTCTTCAAGGAGCTGCCGAATTACTTCCTCGGTTACGCTGACTCCCATGAAAAAGGTTATAGGCAGTTTTGCACGTTCGTCCTTCTGGACCGATCCGGTCCCGCCGTTTTGCTGCCTTGGTGTCATGACACAGAAGCCGCGTGAGACACCGCGCCGCGTCAGCAGCATACCTGTTCCGCTTGTCGCTGTATTCAGGCTGCTTACTCCCGGGATGACTTTGTAGGGCAGGTGCAGTGCGTCAAGAGCTTCAATCTCTTCGGCAAGTCTTCCAAATATACCGGGGTCTCCGCCTTTGAGTCTCACGACACGCATACCTTTCCTGGCGTACATGGTGATCAGTCCTGAGATTGCAACCTGCAGCATGGAGTGGCTGCCGCACCGCTTTCCCGTATCAACTCGCAGGGCATTTGCGGGTAAATAATCCAGCAATGCGTGGTCCATGAGCAAATCGTAGAGGCAGGCGTCACACCTTTGCAGGGCTTTGATTCCTGCCATGGTGCAATTATCGGCGGAACCAACCCCGGCTCCCACGAAATTTACAGTCTTTGTAAACAGGCTTCTTAATCGCAGGAATCTTTCATTGCCGGTCTTGAACGTAATGGCCAGTATTCCCTGCCCGTCAGGAGCCTGCATATCTTCCATCGGGATCCATTCGGAAATCCTGTCTTCAAGGCCTAGACGGATAAGTGCCGCTGCCGCCATTATGATTATATCGTAGTTGCCCTGATCGAGCTGGACCAGTCGTTCTTCTATTGAGCCGCGGATATTGCAGAGTTGTGCTTCAGGAAAACGTTTCCTGCACCATGTTTCCCTGCGTTCACTGCTTGCGCCGATTCGCGGTTTGTCAGGTATATCATTTGTGCTCTTTCCTGCCGGGACAACAATTACATCCCGCGGATCCTCGCGCCATGGCAGCCAGAACCAGTCCAATCCATCGGGCAGGGGATCAGGCATGTCTTTTGCACTGTGGATCGCACAATCGATTTTTCCTGACATGACTGCTTCATCAAGGTCACGGGTGAAGAAATCAGAGGGACTCTTTCTCAGATCAGAAGTCCGGTCACGATCACCCGGTGTCGACGTTGGAATCGCCTCGAAAGTGATACCTGGAAATATCCCTTTAAAATGTTCCAGTGTTTCGCGGGTCTGCACGAGGGCAAGTTTACTGGCCCTTGTTCCCACCCTGAAAACTGCTGATGATTTTGTCATAGTATTCTTTGTGCTGTTCCAGTGTGATGTTCGTAACTTCCATGATTTTCCCCATATCGGTCAATTCCCTGACACGCCACTGTTTAAGTTCGTCAAGCCCAACGAGGTTTATCCTGGCAACTGTTTTAATGACGGGATCAACGTTCCGTGGAATTGCAAGGTCGATGACGAGGGTTCTGTTTCTAGCGTTAAAGCTGGCAGCATGTTCATGCCTGATTACCGGTTCGTGACTGGACGCTGCGCAGATCACTGTGTCAGCCTTTCCGAGCATGTCAGGGATTTCTGAAAATGAGTGAACAGTCACACGTTTTCTCCATGCATCGGGAATTTCCGGCTTGTTTCGGTGATAATGCCAGGTGATGGTCGAGGCTTGGCTTAATCCCAGCATATTTCTGATAAGGCCTGTTCCTGTGCTGCCGGTGCCAATGATCATTACTTTGTTGCAGGCCGTTTTTCGGGGTAGACTTTTCAGGTATTCCAGGCACAGGTCCTCTATTTCCATGCGTTTAAGAAGAGGTTCGGTCTTGTGGCGTATATTCTTTGAGACATGAAGGGCAGATGCTATCCATTCTTTTATCATGCCACCCGCCCAGCCGGCCTTTTCGGCATATGCGAGCGCATCCTTTGCCTGGCCGACGATGTTGTTTTCGCCAGGCGTTTGCGAAAGCAAACCTGACACAACAACTGCGACATGATCGAAGGCCGCTGAACTGCGTTTGATGTAGTAATCTTTCGGTTTAAGGCTGTCAAAACCCATTATCCGCAGCAACAGGGAGTTGATGGCCTTGCTGTGCGAAACCACTCCGATCAGTTCAATCCTGTTGCAGGTGTTCAGAATCATGAATTCGTGAATGCCCCAAATCTGCGAAAGCATCTGTCCGGCATGCTCCAGGCTTTCTCCAATAATATGAAAAGGTTCGCGTTCTTCCACTGCAAGCTGATGATGACTGGTTCCAACCACTATGAGGTCG
>MHBM01000303.1:0-11512 GCA_001804885.1 Lentisphaerae bacterium RIFOXYA12_FULL_48_11 | reverse complement strand
GATGTTCTCCTTGATAAGCCGCGATCGTCTGCATGATCTTCCACCCGTGGAAACAGAAACCGTGAGTTCGCCTTTTCTGTAGGTTGCCGGCGTGACGAAATCGCTGTTAATCCAGTTGCCATCCGCGGAATTGCACAAGATTCTTCTGTCCTGTGCCGACTTGATTACCTGCTTGTTAACGGCTCTTTCATCCGTTGCGGCAAAGACAAGAAAGCGGTTCTCGACATCGCTGTCCGTGAATTCTCTTTGAATGTATCGGACTTTCTTTCGATCAATCAGTTCCTTGAGTTCAGGTGTGGCGTCAGGGCTGATGACGGTGACATCAGCCTTGGCGTCGAGCAACAGGCCGACCTTGCGTGTTGCGACTTTTCCTCCGCCAACGACAAGGCAATCCCGCCCTTCCGTCATAACCGCTAGAGGAAATACTCTCTTTGAATGTAATTCTTTTCTCATCTGTCAATCTTGGGGACATTATCACAAAAGGCGAAAAGTGATAAACGTTTTTCCACTAACAATAAACACGGTTGTTTAAAACGTTTTATCGAATAGCGATCGTTTTTGTTTTCAGTAAAACTGGTGTGAAGGGAGGCGGTTCAACACCAAAGAAGTAGGCGCCTGTATTCTCGTTCTTCCTTTTTATAGAGTTCAGGTCTTGTTTATACATTGCTGCTTTGCTATAAAATCGCCCAGTAAAGACACTCAAACTGGAATTATCTTTAATTCGAGGTGTTTTATGAGCAGGAAGATGTTGGTCTGGGCGCCAATACAAGACTTGCCTTGTTCTTTTGCTGGATGGCGTAGAATTACAACAACCAATGGAGGCGCTTCCCGGCCGGGATCAGCCCATTGGTTAGAGCAGCCATCTTAGATTGACACCGCCCCAGAAGATCTCGTCCGGCGAGACAGCGTCGAGGTCAAGGCCCAAATCTCCGCCGAACAGTCCCGTGTACACCAGAGTGGTACCGATCGAAAAGGTGTCCGTACACGCGTATGACATATAAACCGACGTCTGATAATCAACAAGACTCCCTCCGGGAGAACAGTATCTGATTGCATTATAATGGCTGGTTCCGCATCCCAGCAGAACTGTTCCGCCCACGGAAAAGCTTTTGCTGAGCGGGATGATTTTGTCCAATGCGATACGGGCGTATAAGTCCTTTAACGGATTATCTTCCTGGAAACTCTGCCTGACACTCCGATAGTCGTAATACACGCTGAGAGAGGGTGTTGCAAAGGTATTCTTGTATTTCATTGTCAGGAAAAATTCGTCCGTATTGCTTGGCTTCTTCGGTTTCCCGGTGTCAGGGAAGGTATACCATGTATTGCCGACGGAGATGTCAACAGGACCGAAAGCTTTCGTATACGACGGGACAAAATTGAGTACATTAACCCCGTCGTCCGCGCTGGTTACCTTGAAATGTGATGATCCCGGCGACAGGTCCCAGTTCATCCACACCTTCGCCGAGAATGAACCGGCATTCTGCATGTTCATCGTCGCGATGGCACTAGGCTGCGCCACGGCGTGCCGGTCCAGCACCATGCCACGCCACACATACGCCGAATAGATGTCCGTTTTCATATCGAGAGAAAGCGGTCGGTTTTCTGCAGCGTGTATCCAGGTGGCGGTCATCAAAACCAGAGGTATTATCCACATACCAAGCCTCGACGCATCTATTTTGAAAGCGCCTTTTAAAAGTTTCCGTTGGTTTGATTGTGATGCCATCAGACTTTCCATCCATCCCGATAGGTTGTCTTCAGATAACGGTTGAGTTCCGGCCGGTTCGTGCAACTCATTGCCGCGCCATCCCATTCGACGCGCTGTTTGAGACCCGCGAGTATCGCGATGTCGCCCAGCAGGGCGATTTCTGCCAGCGGCGCTGAATATTCGAAGTTTGCACAGGCCTGAGTACCGTTGCGGCACGCCTGGAAGAAATCTTCCTGGTGTGTACCCTTGACTCGCGGTAGCTGTTTGTTGGGAACCGGAAACGCTTGATGCGCCTCTTCCGGAACAATGCGACAACCGTCCCCGAACTCGCCGATAGTCATGATCCCCTTATCGCCCACGATCAGTGAGCCGTTCCGTCCAAAGTTCCTGTTGTACTTTTTCTCCAGTTCAAGCAGTAGCGGCGGAAGGTTCTGGAATTCACGCTTTGCTGTATTTCTCCATCGTTTTTCAACCGTCTCGTTGTACTTCAGGCCTGCCGCAATCCCGTCGTAAAAGTAAATTTTCACGGGATCCATGCCTTCACGGGATGGAAAATCCCAGCGGATGCGGGTACGTATGGGCCAGACCACACCGCCACCGCCACACATATCCTCCACTTCAATCGCTTCCGGCCCCTTCAGCTTGAGCGCCCAGTAGGAGGGATCGATGAGGTGACAGCCCATGTTACCGATTGAACCATTGCCGAAATCGGTCCAGAGGTGCCAGCCATGCGGATGAAGGTCATCGTGGAAATTACGGACGGGCGCAGGACCGATCCAGGTGTCCCAGTCAAAACCCTCGGGCAGGGACAGTGCCGGTGAGTGATTTGCGTCAGGTATGCCATCACACCGTGATGTCCAACAGTGAACCTCGTGTACCTGCCCGATGGCGCCGGCCCAGATGTATTCGCATAGGCGGCGGCAACCCTCGTTCGAATGTCCGTGTTGCCCCATCTGCGTTACAACACCATAACGCTTTGCCTCGTCCCTGAGCTGCCGTGCCTCATGAATCGTATGAGTCAGGGGCTTTTCAAGGTATACGTGGATACCATGACGCATCGCCAGCAGCGCAGGTGAAAAATGATGGTGGTTGGGCGTGGCTATCATCACCGCGTCCAGCTCCTTGCTCATCACATCGAACAACTTGCGGTAGTCACCAAAGGTCTTGATCTTGGAAGTGTCTGCTGATGGGGTCACCTTGCGGACCTGTTCCAATGCCGCCTTTATACGACTACTGTCCGGGTCTACAAGCGCCACAACCTGTTCCTTGCAGGCTTCAGTCAAAAGCGTTCTGCCACCCTGGCCCCCGCAACCAATTACCGCAATGCGCAGGGCTTTCTTTACCGGTGCCACAACCTGTCCGCGTGCACATAATGCCGATAGGCCTCCAATGCCGGCCGCCGCCGTCTTGATGAAATCTCGTCTCTTCATTTTTCTCCTCCATTTACCGGTTGATGTTCCTTAAACTGGAAATCGGCACAAAATGAGGGCACCTGTCGGCCCTCACACGTCGAGAGGCATACCGCAGGCCTCCAGATGGCATTTGTGTACGATATAGTCGTGTTCGTAGGTGTATGGATTGACCATATCCCCGTTCAGAATGGCGGCAAACTCCCGCCACTGGTCTTCGTAGCGGTCTTTCAACGGCGGCATATCAACAGTCTGTACGCCTTTCTTGAAACCGCCACGGTCTTCCGTCAGGGCAAGTCGAAGGACTCCACCGGACATGTTACCCTTGGATTCGATCGGCTGAATAATGATGGTTCCCTTGTCGCCCATCACCGTGAGATGCCTGCGCTGGAAGCCTTCCACCTCCGTGATGGACGTCCGTATCGTCGCCAGCCGGTCGCGGGAGTACTCGAAAACGGCCAGACTGTTGTCGAGCACGCCATCGGATCGGGTGTGGCGGAGGAAGGGGCGGATCTTCTCAGGTTCCCCCATGAGCGTTACTACCAGATCGATCAGATGGCAGGCAAGAATGTAAGGGATCCCGCCCCTGTACGTCTTGATGAGTTTCCGGTAGTCGTTCCCGTCATAGCGTCCCATGGCCGCATCGAGATCGAACACGTTCCCGATCAGCCCGTCCTTCACGGCCTTGATGCAGAACTGCACGGCCGGGTTGTTCCGGTACATGTAACCCACCTGGACGGTAAGGTTTCTGGCTTTCGCTTCGTCCAACAAATGTTTGAACTGTGGTAACGATTCGCCGCATGGCTTGTCCAAATGGATGTGTTTCCCCGCCCGGATGCAGCGTAAAGCTGTTGGGATGGGCACATGCTCCTCGGTCTCTACTGCCACGGCCTGGAGACCTGGGATCGCCAGCAACTCCTCCGAAGTCATCCAGGTGAGCCCTTTGTAGACGTTTGCTTTCTGCGCACCCTCACGCCTTGCCGGATCCTCCTCCGCGATCCCGACCACCTCAAAAAGGTCCGTCAGCTTGCGCAGTGTCCCCATTTTGCTGGCGTGCTGGTTGCCGGTGCCGATCTGAGCGATCTTGATAGTTTGTCTCTTGGCTGGAAGCCCGTCAGGAGCAGCGGACAAACCGCCAGGCAGAGCGGCCGCCGCTGCGGCAAGCCCGGAAGCGGCGAGAAAGGCGCGTCTAGAAAATGATATTTCGGTTTCCATGTAATGCATATTCCTCTCCTAGTGTGGCGATTACTCTGCTACTGAAGTATAGAAAAGCTACTAAGCCACTTGAAGTACGTCAAGGGCTTTGAGTACCGATACGAAACACCGGAGCCTAACCGTTAAGAGTCCATCCATCGCGGTACTTGCGATGAATAAACTTGTCTGCCTCCGGGCAATTAGTCGCACTGAGCTTTGCAGCATCCCACTCGAGTTTCTTACCTGCACGATACGCAACAAGAGCAAGAAGGTTGTGTTCGACGAGCATTCCGGAATAATCAAAATTTGCCCCGGTAGGCTTGCCGGTTTTGCATGCCTCGATCCATTCATCGTGATGGCCCTGTGACGAAGGAATAAGATCTTCCTGTTTGGGCGGTGAATAGTAGGTAAGATCACTGCGACCGTTCTTAGGAATCATTACTCGAAAGTTATGGTCGGTCAGAAGCCAGCCCTCATCTCCGACGAAAAGGAGTCCTTTATAAAGAGGATCGGTATTTCCCGGACCCGTGGGCCCATCTTCCGGTCGCTCAATATCGGGTATCTGCTTGAAGATTTCCAAAGGAAACACCGGTTTCTTACCACCGTCATACCAGAACACTTTCACTGCGGGGCGCCAGTCATTGGCAGGATGTTCCCACTCGGCAGTAAGCCATCTAGGACACGTGTCCGGACTGAAATCAGCGCCAGTTGCACGACAACTGGTTGGAAACTTGAGATCAAGCGCCCAATATGCAAGGTCCATCATGTGACTGCACATATCGCCGCTCTGACCACTGCCAAAATCCCAAAACCTGTTCCAGTTAAGACAGTTACCCAAATATGCAGGATTGTATGGATGGAATGACGCCGGGCCAATCCAAAGGTCCCAGTGGAAAGTGGACGGCGGCGGACCGGACTCAGGCAGATAACTCCCACCCAGCGGACGGCGCCCGCACCATACATGGACCTCCCTCGGTGTACCGATCGCACCCCGCCGGACAAGTTCAACGGAGCGACGCAACTCATCGGTCGAATGCATCTGTATTCCCATCTGGGTGGCAATCTTGTTCCTGTGTTTCAGGTACGTTTCGCGGACAAGGCGCACCTCCCCAACCGAGTTGGCCAGCGGTTTCTCGCAGTAGACGTTCAGCCCACGGTTCATGGCCCATACATTGATAAAGGCATGCGTATGATCGGCAGTCGAACAGACAACTGCATCAAGATCCTTCTGGTCAAGGCACCGCCGCCAGTCAGTGTAAGTCTTTGCCTCCGGATACTGTTTTGACGCCTCGGCGAGAACAATCTCGTTCACATCACAGAGCGCGGCAATGTTCTCCACTTTCAAACCCTTGAGATCTGCCTGTACGGAAAAGCCCCGGTCCCGTACCTTGACACCGTTCATGTTGACGCGTCCTCTCCCACCAACGCCGATAATAGCCAGATTTAGCTTATTGTTCGGAGAATTACCGGCCCGTAGCAGACCGGACCGAAGAAGATTGAATCCGGCACCCGCTGTGGCAACCTGGGCCAGGAAACGCCTACGATTGAGACGCTGTGTGCCCTTCTGTCGAGATTGCAGCCAGCCGGATGGATTATGGTGGTTACCAGGCAATTGTTTCATAGACTGTTTCCCTCCATTATTTTCAGTCTCCAAGGGTAACCTCGATATCGCCTCGTGCTACGTAGCGAAGCCACTTCGCAGAGTAGCATCGGAAGCCTCAGGCAGGGATTGCTAACTATGAGGTGTTGCCCTATATTTTTGTACATTCGAGCGTACCGTATTCCCTGTCTCAATTTGTCGGAAACTCTATTCCTTTTGCATACCTTCCTCAAATATTATTTTCCACTCTTTTTCTTCAAATCACCAACATCATTTGACGGTCAGTCTGACCAACAACAGACTTCGTAACCGGTGACGCCTTGCCCTCCTGCCCGAAAGTTTATTGGTGTCGGCCCCGAGGGCGTGTTGCCCAAATCGAGATTCCTCGACTTCGCTCGTAATGACACCATTGACGTAGACGAATTCCTTAAGGAATTGTCATGCTGAGCTTGCCTGCCCTGAGCTTGTCGCAGGGCCGAAGCATCTCGTCAAAGGCGCTATGGGCGGCCGATCAAGAGACGGATGTGTGTGAGTTGAGTTGCAAAATGCTTAAAGTGAATAAGTTGCCTGCAATGTCCCATATATTGTGACCCGGGGTCATTCAAGAGGAGGTAAACTCCTCGGTGAATATCCGTAGTGGCTTTTGAAGGCGTAGGAAATGGCATGTGCGTCGGAGAAACCCGTCTTTAACGCGATGTCGGCAAGAGTTGAACCTTCGCGCAAAAGTTCCGCCGCGGTCTCCATTCGCGCTCGCCGCAGGAACTTTGAAAACGTGCAGCCGTATTCCTTTTCAAAAAGAGATGTAAGACGGTTTTGAACAAGCCCCGTTTCCTCGCATGCGCTCTTCAATGTCCATTTTTCGGACAGCGATGATTCAATCTTGTCAGCAAGTTTTTTCAAGGCCGCCGTTTCTTTCGAAACCGCTGTAGTGCGAAATTCGCGCCGCATCGTTTCTATCAGCAGTTTTGCTATATTCTGAAGAATGGGAATCGACGCCTCTTTAGACAGCAATTCTTCGGCGTACATTGAAAACAAAAATGAAATTTTGTCTAAATATTCCGCCTTGCGGCATACGACAGAATCTCCGAACGCGTTTCGCCAAAACGGAGAATTTTTCATCTCAAACCAGATTGCTTTCATTTTTGTGCCCGAAGTTTCAAACGCGGTGTTCGGCGGAACCAGAAAGCCCATTCCCTCCTTCAAATCGATTTTGCGTCCGACGACATTCAAGCGGTATCGGGCGCACGATACACAGAAAGCCAAAGTGAATTTGTCGGCCTCGCTTCTGGATATGTAAAAGCTTTTTCTGTGTGACGTGAACGCGGCAGCTTCGATTCCGTATTTACCCAAAATACGCTCAAACACTCCTGATGGAATATGCACGCCCGACAAACCTACGGCCTCTTTTGGAAAAAATTTAGTGGGAGATGTAAGGTAAAACTGCGACGTGTCTTTCGGCCAGACTTGCAGCCGCTCGGCGGTACATAATTTCCATGCATATTCGCTTTTCGCCTTCATAATGTCGTTTTTTGCGCCCTCTTAAAAATTGTTCGATATGATATAATTATTATATTTCAGGTATAATATTTCTTATTGTAGAAGTCGTTTAAAATCAATACAACAATTTTGTTAAAGAGAAATATTTTAATGTCGGAGGGGGCTAAATTAAAGGACATAAGCCGATGAAAAAAATATCATTCGCGTTATTTGGAATATTTCTTTGTTCGTCATTGGGGTTCGCAGCGGCGGAAAATTCGTTAACCAGAACCTGTTCGTCGGAAACTATGGGCAACGCCCTGTACTCGCCGCCGATAATTGCCAACGGAGATGTCTGTGCGATGGTCGATTTCCGAAACTGCCAGTTTCAATACTTGCCGTCGTACAAAAAAATCAAATGCGTAGGCGGAAATTACAGGCCGTCAATTTTCAGGGCGGGTCGTAGAACCGACGACAAGAAGCTTGCGTGTTTTGGCAGATTCGAGGAGCGCGCCGATTTTGCCTCCACTCCCGACGCAAAGCCCGAAAAATGGTCACAGACTCTCGACCTGCGCAGCGCGACATCAGAAACCGAATGCGAATTCAACAACGGAAAGTCTAAAATGTTCTCTTCGGTCTTCGTCCACGAGCACCTGCCGATAATTGCGATAAAGAAAAGGTTCGAGGGCGAATTGCCCGAAAAATACGTTTTCAAATACGTATTTGCCGAACCCGACGGCAACAAGCCAACCCTGCAAACTCGCAGCGAAGCCGTAAAAATCAGGGACGGCTTCGACATAAAATACGTTATCGAAAAGCGCGCGGGCTCCATTTCCGGAACGACATTCGTGCTGTGCGACGCCCCCGATGCGTCTTTTGCGAACAACGGCGTTGAATTTGCTGTCGAACTCAAAAATCCGCCGCGCGAAGTTTCTTTCTTTATAATCTTCGCCGACGATTTCGACGGAAACAACGCCGCAAAGCAATCGGAAGAGCTGAAAGCCACCGTACGAAAAGAAGGATTCGCTGGACTTTACGCGTCGCACTCAAGCAAATGGAAAAGTTTCTGGGAAAAGTCGTACATAAACATTCCTAACAAAAGGGCAGAAGACGCCTACTACACCGCTATTTACAATCTGAAATGCTACTCTACAAAGTGGTCGATACCCGTCGGGATTTTCCGATCGCATTGGCAGGGAAGCTATTTCGGTTTCACGTTTTTCAACCCCGCGTTGTGCGCGTCGGGTCACATTGCCGAGGCCGAGAAGGTTGCAAGCTTTTGGAGGAGTCTCTTAAACTACGCGTATCGGCGCACGTCGAGCGCGAAAAACCCGACCGCGGGCGCGCGGTGGTCGTGGCAGAGCCTTGAAGACGGCGCAGAAGCCACGTCGAGCGGCAGATGGCTCGACCACGTTCTGCACATGTGCAATATATCCCTCGAAACATGGACGTGCTACAGATATTCAAACGACAAATCCTATCTTGAAAAAACGGGCTACCCTGTGCTCAAGGGCTGCGCCGACTTCTTCCAAACGCAGATGGTTTACGCACTCAAAAACGGCCGCACCGTCATAGGCAGATGCTGCGACCTTGAACGCCTGCCGCCCGCGCTCGAAAACGCGTTTCTTACAACATGCGGGGCGATTGCGTCGCTCGAGTTTGCTGCCGACGCCGCCGACGTTTTGAAGGTCGATTCCGAGCGCGCCGCACTCTGGCGCGAAACTGCCGCAAAACTCAAGAAGAGCCTTCCCAACGACGGCGAAAAATATCTGTCCTACCCAGACGCAAAAGAGCGAAGCGTAGCCGCGCTTTCGGGAGTGTATCCGTACGGTGTTCTGCCCGCCTCAGACCCGCTTCAGCGCGCGGCGATTTACGACTTCGAGAAAAATGCGATGTCCGCGGGCAATATGTACGTCATGGGCGAAAAGATATGCTCGTGGTATGCCGCGTGGCTTGCCTTAGCACAAGCGAGGCTCGGCGATGGTGACGGCGCAAGCAGAAATATAAAGTCTTCTCTTGATTCCGTCGGAAAATTCGCGGAAATATGCGAGATTAACGAGCCGAACATAATGTCCGTTCCGTGGTGCTCTTCGCCGCAGGGAACATACATTCAAGCCGTCAACGAGATGCTTCTGCAATGCGAGGGCGACACCGTTAAAATCGCGCCCGCAATTCCGCGCGACTGGAAAGACTGCGAGTTTAGCCTCAAGGCGTTTGACGACCTTTCGGTCTTCGCAAAAATCTCGGGCGGAAAACTCGAAAAGCTGACAATCAAAGCCGGCGAAAAATATTCGGCAAGACAAAAGACGGTTGTCCTTCCCGACGGAAAACAAATAACCCCGAACCTCTCGCCCAACTCTGAATTTTCATTAAAGGTTCCGTTTTGGAGCGGGATAAAAAGGACGGACGAAAAATCTACGGAGGTAGTATTCGTTCCGTCGGGAAAATTTCAAAGTATGGAGGAGATGTTATGAGGAAGAAACTGATATCATTGCTCGCAACCGTAGCGTGTTTTACGGCTTTTGCACAACAGACGAAAGTGGAGGAAACGGAACCGTCCCTGCCGCTTCCCAACGAATCTTGGAAAGAGATAGGGGAAATCAAGCACGCGGACTCGAACGCCATAAAGGACTCGCGCCTGAGCATAGGTTTCGAGTGCCTCGACCGCGATATGTTCGAGCCCGACAAAGTTTACGACAAGCTCTCCGAAACGGGTATCAAGTGGGCTCGCTGCCAAACGGGCTGGAATAAGTGCGAAAAGCAAAAGGGTGTTTACGACTTCAAGTGGCTCGATAATGTCGTCGACAATCTCCTAAAGCGCGGAATCAAGCCGTGGTTCAACGTCGGTTTCGGCAATCCGCTCTATATGGGCGAAATGATGAACCCCACGGGTGTCGGATACGTCCCCCTCTATTACGGCGACGAGTGCGTTCAGGCGTGGAAGAATTACATAAACGCTCTCTCCAAACATTTCAACGGTCGCGTGCAATATTACGAAATCTGGAACGAGACGAACATCGACCAGTTCTGGCAGCCGAAAAAAGCCGACCCAAAAGACTACAGACAACTCATAAAAATCACGGGCGATATAATCAGAAAGAACGTGCCTGACGCGAAAATCGGCGCGGTCGTCGCAGGAACTGCGCATAAGTATACGGTCGAATTCTTCAAGCAGGGCGGCGGAAAGCTCATCGATTTCTACTGCATACACCCGTACGCGATACTGCCCGAAGAAAAGTTCACGGGCGACAATCCGTTCATTCAAGACCTGATTGCACGCTGTAACCCGAACAAAAAAATCGAGCTTTGGCAGGGCGAATCGGGCTTTGCGTCGTACTTCCCCGTGGGGCACTACCGAAAGACAGTAACCACCGGCGGCGAGTATATGCAGGCAAAGTGGATGCTCCGCCGATTCACGCTCGACCTGTCGAGCGGATATGGGCTGACGTCGTTCTTCCAATGCGTCGACCTGAAGCCGGGATACCAGATGGGCAAGGGCGGCACGCCGATTTTCGGCCGGTACGGAATTTTTGAAAACATTACCTACAAGCCGAAAAAGGCCGTAGAAGTTCTCAAAAATTTCACTCCTCTCTTCGACTCGGACACCAAGCCCCGCGCCCTCGGTTACCACCTAAACCTGCGCAAAGCCGTACCCGAAGTCATAGGCGGTTCGCGCCTGGTTGATTCGGCGAACAGAGTCGCGACGTTTGAGCGCAACGGTTACCCCATTTACGCATACTGGATGGCTGAAGACACCCAGTATCAGATGAAACCGATAGAAGGAGCCAACATAAAACTCGTAAGCGACATTCCCATCTCCGAACCCGTCCTCATAGACCCGATTTCCGGCAAAGTCTTCAAATACAACAAGACCTTCCCTGAGGACTCGTCCGACATCACCGTCGCGAGAATCCCCGTGGCCGACTGGCCGCTCGTGATTACCGACATGAAGGCCGTGGAAAGCATCGTCGAGAAGAAATAAGGCTTTGCGCCAAAAAAATCCGCGCTATGTAATTTGGGCCGTATCGTCAGGGCGTGTTGCCAAATCATTTCCGGCCTCGCGCCCGCCTGCCGGGAGTCGGGGCGGGCAGGGATGGGTAGATTGTAAAGTTAAATGCCGCATATAGT
>MHBM01000302.1 GCA_001804885.1 Lentisphaerae bacterium RIFOXYA12_FULL_48_11 | reverse complement strand
TTTGATGTCAGCATTACTTCCGGAATAGCGCTCTGCTCTAAGTAAAGCATAAAGGGCCCGATCGTATTGATGTCCAAGAAGCAATGCAGTCCCCATGTTGTAGAAAACAGAACCATTTTTGACACCGGAGTCTACTAGTTTCTGGTAAACAGACGCGGCTTCAAGGAATTCTTCCGGTAATGTCGCAGAGGCCATCATGGCATTCGCCTCGTTCCATAAGAACTGATATTCGACCGGGTTCTCTGCAAGGGCGGTGGCTGCTATTGTAATCAGGCAAGAGATGGCCATGACTATGGTGGCGAAATGGGTGGAGGTAAATCCGCTGTTATCTGATGGTCTGTCGAGCGCCGATTCAATTTTCTCTATCAGCACCAGGGTGTTTCGGCTATCTTCGTTAATATTGTGACCGGTTCTGTGTGGGTCGGATGAGTAATTCGAATTGAAATAGTGTTCGAAAATGCTGCAAAGCATGTTTATGGTCTCTTGTTCTAATCCTCTGCCTTTGAGAATGTTTCTCGCATCGGAAGGTGTCAAACCGGCCTCGGAAACCCCAAAACGGTTGGCAATGTATTTCCTAATCGCCATCGATAATATGACTGCTTCTTTGTTTCCGGTTTCTGGTGATGTGTTCAGCTTGTGAAGTAAAGAAATAGCTTCGGCCAAGGCCTGTTTTCGACGACGCGGTTCCTTGTCCTGTTTAATATGTTTCGACAGTAATACAAATACCAAAGTAAACAAATAGGCAAGGGGGGCTATCAGGAGAATTATGATTTGATTATTGGTCAAATAGCTGGTTACAGGCTTGCAGCCATCTATGGACATATCTATTGGCGCGACAATGGGGACGTTGCTTTCAGAAGCTTTTCCATTGTCGGCTGGTCTGTTTGTCGCGGTACCGATTATATTATCAGCTCCGATTTCCTGTGACTCATTTGCTCTTACAGGGATGGGGAGTGTCTTTATTGTCTTATATGACCTCGATATAGAATCGAAATAGGAGACTTCTATAGGTGGCAGTTCTATCGTTCCGGCGGCTATCGGTCGAATCGTGTAGGTGAAGCATTTCTTTCCTTCTTTTGCCGTGGTTTGCACTGTGTCGTCATAAATTTTGAAATTCTTTATGAGTTTCTCCTGGGTATTTAAAGAGGGTGCTGTGATGTTGTCAATACGGGCATTTCCTGAGATTTCTAATGTAAGCTTGAGAGGATCTCCGACTTTACACATTTGCGTATCTATCGAAGCTTCCGCAGTCAGATTACTTCCTATTGCCCCGACATATGAGAAGGGGCGTCCTTCTTCAGGCGGTGGCACGACACGTACAACACATGCCGGACCGACAGCAAAGAGTGCTTTCTTGATTCCTCGGTTTGATTTATCCACGCCAATCACGATTGGTCCTTTAAAAATGGCGGGTCCGAACGTATGACTTCCTTCCTCTGTCGGGGTATATGAAAGTTTCAGAGAATATTCGTAAAATGATGACCCGTTTTTATCTGTGGTTACCTTGTCAAAGGTGAATTTGGCCTTTCGTTCCTGCGTCATGCCACCGAAATTGAACATGCCGTTAAAATCGAAAGGGTCGTTCCTTACGGAATAGTTGTTGATGGCAAAACCGGGTGCATCATTCTTTTGTACAAGGTGACTCCGTAATATCTGGGATATATCAGGCATATCAAGACCTGATAATGGGGCCGTTTCCAGAAAGGGAATGGATAAAACGGGGGGATCATGTGGATCAAGTGGCTCAATATCTGCGAATTGCTCTGGCAGCCGCTTCAGAAGAACCCTGATTGTAATATCGAAGGCTTCGTCGACAAGCACAGATCCTCGTGACGTACGTATATCGACATTGACCCAATCCTGTTTTTCAACACCAGTAACCTCAATCAATGGACCTTCTGCAATTATTGCCTTCCCATCAACCGGAAGTTTCACGGGGCCGGCTTTCAGTAATCCGGTTGAGTTGGGCGTTATTTCATATGTATAAACCCGTCCTGTATAGCCTTCTTTAGTCATTTTCCCATTAACTATCACGACGCTAAAGCGGCTGTCACTGTGGCTGCCAAGCATTTTTACAGTACAGTTTGTTATGGCGGAAAGATCAGGTGTGGCTTGAGAATTATCAATGCCTTTAACTTTCACATTCAGCAATAGTGATTCACCTATGTAAATAGTGCTGCGATTTGCAGAAACATCAAGTTGAACGTCAGCGGCATATAGCAGGCTTGTGTGTAACATCAAGGCGAAATACGAGATTGTAGATTTTCGTTTTATCGCCATGGTTTATCCTTACCAGTCACGGTCAACGGGGGACATAGGTATGGACCTGTTACGTTCGCGTTTCCTGGCCTCGTGCTCACTTTCCCTTTGAGCGGCTTTTTCAAGCAACTTTTTAAGCTGCTCGGCTGAAAGTTCGTTTTTGTTTTTCTCCTGCTGCGCGTTTTTATCTTCTTTCTGTTGTTCTTCTTCTTTCTTCTCCTCTTGCTGTTGGGGCTGAGGCTGGTTCTGGTCCTGCTGGCTTTTCTGCTGGTCCTGTTGATCTTTCTGTTCTTGCTGTTGTTCCTTCTTCTCTTTGTCTTCCTGCTGCTGATTTGAAGACTTGTCTTTCGGTAGTAGTTTCTCGATTTCCTTTAAGATAGAGTGTGCTTTTTTCTGTTCAAGAAGCGAAGCGTCAAAGTTGTTTATTGTTATAAGCGACAAAGCAACTTTCTGAGCAGAGGATGCCTGAGCCGCAAGGTTAAGAATGGTTTTACGTGTTTCAGCAGTTATGAGTTTCTTTTCAGCCTGACTCTTGGCGTCTTTCTTTTCGTCAGGTTTCTGAACCTGACTGTCAGGCGGGGGTGTTTCTCCTGTTTCCGGAATAGACTCTGAAAACCTTTTTACAAACAGCTCTGTTAAATTAAGGGCCTCATCTTGCTCTGTTTTTGACAATTTCTGAGATGGCTGCCCCTGTAGCTTATCCTGTGATGTAATGTTTATGGCGTTTGTCTGCCTTTTCAAATCTTCCTGGAGAATACTCTGGAATGCTGCGATTGATTTCCAAAACTGGTATATATTGTTTTCTGAAACTGCTGCTGAATTATAGCCGGCTGTATCCAGGTCACGTAATGCCATTGAGGAATCCTTCATTTGTGCCCTGGTGGCTTCAACCAGTTGTTCAAATGCAGCCAGCTGTTGTTGTATTTTAGGGTCGCTATTCTGCTGTTGTGACATTGAATTCAGCAGTTTCCCTTTAAGCGGTATCCATAGGTCTGCATTTTTCTTTTCCGTATCTGAGATCCTTTCCAGTGTCGTTATCTGAGAGGGCGATCCGTTCGTAAAGGCTGTTGGAATCTCCGATACAATCTGTCGTTGTGTCTGCAGCATCTGGTCTGCAATCTGTTGGGCAGATGCTTGTTCGTATTTTGCCATTAATTCTGCAGTCTTTGCCTGTTCCTGTGCTGCAGGAAGCTTGTCGAGAATGACTGCGAGATTCTTCCTGGACTGGGTTTCCTCAGGCGCAGACCTTACAGATTCCTTGAAGGCTTCTCCTGACTCGAGAAGGAGACGGGCCCTGTCGGAGATTTTTGCGTAATCCGCATTTTCTGGAATATCGGAGGCACGATAAAGAGCGGCACCAAGCGCCTTTGCATATTCAGCCTGGCCTGATTTACCTTTCTGGAACAGGTCCTTTAAGATGTCTGCCGCTTCTTTGTGCTTTTCTGCTTTGAACAAGGATACCGCGGCGTTAAATCTGAAGTCCTTCTGGGAATCTTCGGAAGCCCCTTTCAAGGCTTCAAGATAAATTTCTGCCGCTTCCTGATATTTGCCCGTCAGGTAGTACTTCTGGGCCATGCGTGCGCCTTCACGACCGGGAGGAACATCAAGGCTATGCAGTTTGTTGGTTGCGGTTGATGTCACGCCTGCTGCAGATTCTGCATCTACACTATTATTTGTCTGTGACGTTGACGTGTGAACAAGCGTTAGAAATGAAACGATCACGATGGATATTTTTTTGAGCGGCACAGATGGCGGAGTCAGATTCTTGAGAGGGTTGGTCTGTTTAGTTGTCGTAGCGAGTCGGCCTCGGCTTAGGAATGCTGCGGCAAGTAACAACAGGAATGCAGGCAACATAAAAAGCTGATAGCGTTCCACATTGCGACGCTGAAGCGTTTCTTCAATATCCAGTGCGGAAAGCCTGGTGAGGTGATTCCGATACAGCATGCCAAGAGTTGTGCTCGTCATGCTTGCTGTGCCGACCGGAATGTATGCGCCACGGGTTGCCTCTGCAATTTCGTGCATGGTTTTATCGTTCAACTTTGTGACTATATCTTTGTCCCTGTATTTCAGGAAATTACGGCTTTTTTCCTGCTCTGGTATTCTTGATCCGTTGCTACTGCCAAGGCCCACGGTGAATATCGGGATGTTATATTTTCCGGCTTCCTTGGCAGCCTCCAGTGCTTTGCCTGTGAGGTCTTCTCCATCTGATATGAGAATAATGGCTTTATGCGCGCGTTCATCTTTTTTTAGTATTTCCATGGACTTTATTATGGCATCCCCAATATCTGTTTCACCTGCGGGAGCAGAATCGATTGCTACTGCATCAAGTGCATGTCTAAGAAATGCATAATCAGTAGTGAGAGGGCAGAGTGTTAAGGCTTTTTTTCTGAATGCAAGAAGTGCGGCCCTGTCTCCTTTTAATTCCTTGATTAGGTCCATAATATCAGCTTTTGCTCTTAACAGTCGATTTGGATGTACATCATTGGCCATCATGGATCGGGACACATCAAGTGCGATAACCAGGTCTCGACCACGTTGATATATCTTCTCCTCCTTAGTGCCCCACTGCGGTCTCGCAGCGGCGATCAGGAGGAGAAAAAGGCCTGCTGCGATAAGTCCGGTCTGCCACGTCTGACGTGAAGTGTATGCCTCCGGTCTCAATTTCTTCTGCATTTCCGGGGAAATAAAAAGAGCAAGCTTTTGTTCCATCTTGCGTGATGTAAAATGCCACCACCACGCAATTACCGGCACGATCCATAGGAGATAAAGTACCCACGGGTTTACAAATTGAAGCTGAGAGTTCATACAATCCTCTTGGAAATCATCATATTCAAGCCCGCGCCTGCCGTGATAAGGCAGAGGGCTGGCCACAATAGCCATGGGAATAGTTCATTGTACTGTTCAAAAATATTTCGTTCCACTTCGGTTTTTTCAAGTTTATTGATTTCTTCCATTGCCTTTTCGAGGCCGCCTGTATCTTTGACGTTGAAGTAACGCCCGCTGGTATCCTGGGCAATTCTTTTCAGCATTTCTTCATCGAGAACAACGTTTCCCTGAACGATGGCATTGTTTCCGAACATATCTCTTTGCCGGAATGGGGCGAGGCCTGTACTGCCAATGCCTATCGTGTAAACCTTAATGTCCATTTTCCTGGCTATTTTTATGGCTTCATCAGGTTTGATTATGCCGGTATTGGATTCGCCATCGCTCAGCAGGACTATGATTTTGGACTTCAGCTCTGCATGTTCCAACCTGGTACAAGCAGTTGCCAGTGCGTCACCAATTGCGGTAAGAAGTTCTTCCTGATCGGTAACCTGACCTCTGTTATCGAGTGATGGCCTTGGAATCTCTACACCTTCAAGGACGTGGAGCAGGGCAGAGTGGTCGCCGGTCAGAGGGGCTCTTGTTGTCGCATAACCTCCAAATGTTACCAACCCTATTAGATCATCAGGTCGTTGATTGACGAATTGTCCGAAAGTTTCCTTTGCGGCGTCAAGGCGTGTACGCATTTTAGTGCCTGATGCTGTTTTGATGGAGAGGTCAAGGGCTTCCATGCTGCCAGAAACGTCCACAACAATTTCAATGCCTATGGCGTCAGTTTTATTGTGTATGCGTGAAAAAACGGTTTGTGGCCTTGCCAGAGCGAGTATAGACAGGAAAAGTCCCAGTAGAAATAAGGCCGGCAGAGATTTTGCTGCATAGATGCGAAACGAGGATGTTCCGTGATTAATAAATGAAACCGGGGCAAAGATAATTCCGCTCCGTATGTTTTTACGGAATACGAACCAGGCTGCGATGCTCAGCGGGATCAGAAGAAATAAATAATAAGGTGAAGCAAAACGGAACATCAGTTGTTTCCTCCCTTGGCGGCTTGCCTGACCTTGCCTTCTGCTGAATCGGTCTCAACATAATCTTTTGCCGTTGCCGTGGCGCGGGTTATGGCATCTGATTCCGGGTGGTAAGCAGCAAACTTGACCAGGTCCGCTGCCTCGAGAAAGGTTTTTAATCTTGTAATGATTTCTCTGCTGAATCGCTGATCATTGCTCACTGCATCCAGGAATTCCTCTGTGGTTTGTTCCGGGGCCCTTATTGAATGTTCGCGCTCGATATACCGTCGGACGATCATGGTTAGCTCGACATAGAACTCCTTGACCAGATTCTTTGTAACAAGATCTTTGGCCAGAAGTTCGGCAAGTTCCTCAAGGGCACGCTCTTTTGGAGACATTCGCAAAAGTTGGATTTCGCGCCTTACACGTTTGAAGAGCTTCCATGCGATCATTAACAGGATTATCGCGCTAATAAAGATTACCACATATGAAGCGACGGTCTTGAAGGGGGGGTATATCCATACAGGTTTCATACTTACTTCAATATCTTTTTCGACATTTCCCCTGATGACGGGTGCAATATCGAAGTTAACAGGTTTTGAAGGAAACCAGCTTGTTTCGGCTGGGGTTTTGCTTTTATCCACGTATGTTACAGGAAAAGGGGAAAGCCTGTATTCATCAGATATAACCGGGCTTAATAGCAACTGTCTTTCATAAACTGTTTTGCCGGCATGTGTAGCAGGTTCTTTGTCGAGTTTACCATTTTGAATAAACCCGATCAGCCTGTCTTCCAAGTCCGGCATTTTAACTTCTATTTCAGACGGTGAAGTTATTTTAAGTGTCAGGATGGCATCTTTATCAAGGTGTATTTCGGCAGGGTCAATAGTCATCACCACTTGGATTGAGCCTTTGGACATATCCTCTGTAAGTATCTTGGGCTGAGGATTGTCTTTTATCTTTGCACCAGTTGCCAGGAAGATAACCGAGACGCAGAGAAGCCCTGTGAATATGCCCGCTCTGCATATGAAAAGCTTGATTACCTTTTTAAACATCTTTCACCATTATGTTGAAATTATCCGCGTCCGGCCCTTGTCTGTCTTTGCCGGAAAAGTTTCCTTACATCGTCAATAAATGGTCTGCCAGTTGAAAGGGAAATGGTGTCAACTTGCAGCTTTTTGAACATAAGGGAGATTCTTTTCTGTTCCATTTCTGCATTCATTTTAAAATCATTGCGTACTGAGGATGACCCAGTATCAAGTAGTACCAACTCGCCCGTTTCGGGGTCTTGAACCTCGATGATTCCGGCATCTATTAGTTCGTTTTCTCTCGGATCAGAAATCGGACAGCATATGATATCGTGTTTCCGTGATGTGATTCGCAGCTCATTCTCGTAGTTGGAATCCATGAAGTCAGAGATCAGAAATACGACAGCTCGCCTTTTCTGAACGTTGTTAAGAAAACGGAATGCGGCCGCTATATTTGTTTTTCTGCGTGTTTCCTTCGCGGCAAGAACTTCGCGTACCAGTCGCATTACAGCGGTTCTTCCTTTCTTTTGGGGGATCGATTTTTCTATACGGTCAGTAAATAGGATCAGTCCTATCTTGTCTTGGTTTCGAATGGCGGACAGGGCCAGAAGGCACGTTACCTCGGCTGCTACTTCTGCTTTTGAGCGGGTTCCCGAACCAAAACACTGCGAGCCTGAAATATCGACAAGAAAAATGACGGTAAGCTCGCGTTCTTCTGCAAATCTTTTTATGAACGGGTGGCCCATTCTGGCTGTGACATTCCAGTCAATGGATCGTACGTCATCACCTGCAACGTATTCCCTGACCTCGTCGAATTCTATTCCCTGTCCCTTGAAAACGGAGTGATATTCACCTGACAGATGTTCGTCGACAAGGCGGGTTGTAATAACCTTGATCTTACCCACCTGCTTCATGAGCTCTTTGGTGTCAATAGGCATAGAAGATCACCACCCTCTGGATCAATACTCAGTTATGGAACTGGAATTTCGTTCAATATCCTGGTGATTATATCTTCACTTGTTACTTCTTCGGCTTCAGCTTCATAGGTCAGTATGATTCTGTGCCTGAGTACATCGAAGGCAATTTCCTTCACGTCCTGAGGGGTGGCATATGCCCGCCCATGCAGCATAGCGTTTGCACGTGCAGCAAGGTTGAGGAAAAGTGTTGCTCTGGGGGATGCACCATATTCAATCTGGTGATCTATCGGGATCTTATAATTTGAAGGTTTTCGCGATGCGAAGACAATATCGAGAATATAGTCACCAACCTTCTCGTCGCAGTATACCTGGTCTAAAACATTTCGCATGGACATAACTTGGTCCATGCTCATAACCGCGTCGATTTTAATATCTGATTTACGTGTGAATCGATTCATTATTCTGCGTTCATCGTCCTTTGAGGGGTGAACAATAACACACTTAAGCATGAAACGATCGATTTGTGCTTCAGGCAGCGGATATGTGCCTTCCTGTTCAATAGGATTTTGGGTCGCCATGACCATGAATGGTTCGGGGAGGGGATATGTGTTGTTGCCGATTGTTACCTGTCGTTCCTGCATGGATTCGAGGAGGGCCGATTGAACCTTGGCTGGCGCTCGGTTTATTTCATCAGCCAGAAGAAGGTTCGTAAAGACAGGCCCTTTCTTGGGCGAGAATGTCCCATCTTTGGGATTATATATCATAGTTCCGACAACATCTGCCGGCAAGAGGTCAGGAGTAAATGAGATCCGTTGGAATTGCAGGCCGAGAGCCTGGGCAAGAGTCTTTACCGCTGTTGTTTTAGCCAAGCCTGGAACTCCTTCGAGAAGAATATGACCGCCTGTGATCAGGGCGATAAGCATCCGGTCCATTAGCTTTTCCTGTCCAACCAGAATTTTCGCAATTTCTGTTCTCAATGTTTCGATGATTTTTGCGTGCTGACCGATAAGATCTGTAGTCTTGGCGATATCTGGGTTCATTTTTTTCTCCTCTATAGTTTGAACGGTTTATTTATATCGGAAATTAGGACTAATGCGCACAATGGCTATTATAAACGATAAGCCATCTAATACCATCAAGCGTCAAGCTGGAAGAAATACAGTGAACAACGAATCGTAAGCTTTGTCTATTTGTCGGCTTCGGTTTTGTTGTCCGATTCTTTCTTTTCTTCCTTCTTTTTCTCAAAGAGAACATCGCGGGCTGGAGTCATCGTGTCAGCTTTTTGAGATGAAATCAGGTATGTCCATTTTGACAGCTTGTCGTTAATACCCTTGATTTTCTCTTCCAGCTCCTTGCGTTCTTTTGCAGCCTCTTCAATCTTCTTCTTTTCGTTATCGTCCTTTGCTTCAGGCTGTTTTTCCGCCTGCTTTAGGGATGCTTCAATCTTGCAGAACCTGTAATCCGTTCCGTCTTTCTTTTTCCCAAGTTTAATCGTGAAAAATTCACCTTTGTGCGTGGTGACTTTAAAGATCGTCGGTTTGTCCAGGCCTGTTATATCATTCTTCAGCGAAGGATCGGCAACCTCGTCCATTTTCATATAGGTGAGTGCAGATTCAATGCTGTACATTTTGGAATCCACCGTAACCTCGTTTGTCGAGATTCCATCCAGTTCGAATCCTGCATTGTCTTTCTTGCGAACGAGCTTTGTATCTTTACGGTCGGGTCCGGTAATTAATATTTCTTTTATGTCGGAGGACATTACATTGAGAAGATCCTGGTCCAGCCAATTCTTTGAATTAAGAGGTAATTCTGAAAGGGCAGTGCTCACCAGGTATACATTCTTTCCTTCGTCTGGGGAAACGTATTGGCCGTCTGGATAACCGCCGAACTCAGCCATATCGCCTGCCGGCTTACGCATTCTGGCTTCTCCGATGAGAAGTGAAACTATCGTTGAATTGTTTTTTCCGACAAACTCGAGTTTGGTCGCGGATGTCGGTGTAAGCTTCATCGAGGCCTTTTGTTTTTCGTCGAGTTTCATGACTTGACCGATTTTCATGTCGGAAACTTTCAGCAAGTAATCCTTGAGTTTGTTGAAGTCTGCCGGATAATTGAAGCGATCCGGTACTGACCAGATGTCGTTCACCCTGGCTACAGTTGTCGTGCCTTCTGTGGAAGTAATGACAATCTTTTCAACGTCATCGGCTACAAGATCAGGGAACACGTTGTTCCCGATCACGTTTGGCTTGGATTTTGAACCATTGTCTGATGTGTTGACGGCCACTATGACCAGCACAACTGCCAGTACAATCAAAACAAGAAGATTTTTACCTTTCATGTGTCAATTCCCCGTTATTTAATATTAACGTTTTTTCTTTCGATATATTCCGTATGAAACCCCGGCAATTACAACAATAAGAGGCATCATGGCTATATTGATTGTTTTTACCTGCATTCCGAGTGTCTCTATATCACGCCTGAGGTTCTTTCTCACCGTCTTCAGTTCATTCTTGATGCGTATCTCTTCCTCTCGGAATTTGGCTATTGCCCGTTTCTGATCAGCACTTAATATGGAGCGTTGTGATTTGTCTTTCGTCGACTGCATTGATTCAAGCTGCTGCTGAGTTTGTCGCAGTTTTTCGGTGAGACTTTCTTCGTGAGACTGCCATTCGGTCCGGGCATTTTGTTCAAGAGCAAGAACCCTCTCAAATGGACGTTGGAACCGGCCCCTGGATCTTATGCCGATCATGTCAGAACTTCCGCTTATCTGCTCGACTGCATTCGCGAAGAAGCTCAAGTTGTCATTGATGGGTTGCATCGTTTTGAAGCCGAAGACCTCACCCTGTTCAACACAAAAGCGGTCATAGAGCATATCCACATCGCCAACAAGAATTACTGTACTGTTTCCTTCTTTGATGCTTGAAGTGGATGACTCCTTCTCTGCGGGCTTATCCTCTTTCTTTTCATCCTTGGCTGCCGCTTCATCTTTTGGTTTGCCATCAGGGAATGCCGTTGTGAATTTTCCTGTCAGGCGAACTGCCATGTTCAGAGGAAGAGGTTCCTTTTTGAAGCCACGGGTGACATTCGCCGGTCCCATCTGCGCCATAATCGATTCCATCAGTCCTGCTGCGTCTGTAGATGTGATGAGCGGTGTAATGGTCAGATTGCTGGATGCATTTACTTTGAACGCACCAGCGAACGGCATCATCATGGTGTTAAGCTGTGTTGTCATGATGTCTTTTCTGCTGATATTCTTGTCCCTGAGCGTAAGCCAGAATGGGCTATCCTCGATCTGGTTGTTCTGGGAGCGTATTCGTGACGCTGATCCCATGTCTGCGATCACCTTGTCTCGAGTGAATGTTACCCCCCAGGAAGAGAATAATTTCTCCAGATTAGAGGAAGTCTCTGGACGTCTGAACTGTTGGGCGGGAGCTGTTTCCATTTCTGCGACGCAGAAAGGATCGACAAACACAAGGGCTCTTCCACCGCGCAGGACGAACTGGTCGATTGCATAAAGGGTTTGATCTGGCAGCTCCTTCGGATGAACAATGATCAATGCCGAGAGCGTGCTGTCAATAGTATCAACTGTTGGGGGCAGTTGCATGACGGCATAATCGTCCCTTAGCTGTTGAAATGTCTGCCAAGGCTGTTGACGCGGCTGCTGGGGCATCATGAACTGCTGTTGGCCTGCTCCGAGGACAGGAAGGCTACCAAGAACGCCGATCACAGGCTTGTCGGGGTGAACGGCTCTGTAGATCAATCTTGTGATGTTGTATTCCAGGAGCTCTTCCATACGGGGATCCAAGTTGGGGATCATAGCTTCCGTCTTGCCGCAGGAAGCTACCAGTCCGAAATAGACAGGTGGCCCGAACATGGCGGTCTGTTGCCCCTGGATACCGTAACGTTGTGCCCACTCTTCTTCATCTGAATCCGGCTTCGGGTCATATTTCTCAATCGAAATCTTTCCGCCAGAGATCATTCGGTATTCCTGGAGTAGATCTTCGACCTTTTTTGCGTAACTCTTGAGAAATATAGGCACTTCGGCAGCACTTGAGCTGACGAAGAGTTTAAGTGTCACATCACTGTCGAGTTTTTTAATGATGTTTTTGCTTCCGTCGGAAAGCGTATAAAGCTTTTCCCCGGTGAGATCGACACGCAACCTGATGTTACTGATAATAATATTTGCGGCCACAATCATTACCAGCAGGGCAACAAGGCCTACCAGACCACCGCTGGCTTTCCATAATCCGTCTTTATTCATCGTTAGAATCCTTTGTTATTTTCTTTAAGCAGATTTTCTGTTGTTGAGAACCACGTGAGTGGCTGCAATCATGAATGCCATTACACTGATGTAGTAGATAACATCCCTGAGATCTATCACACCACGCTGAATGGACTCAAAATGTGTTATGAAGCTGAATGAAGCAATCAGTTCGGCAAGTTTCGGCGCCCATTTTGAAAAGGCGCCGGTAACAGGGTCCCATCCGGCAAGAACGAAGAGAAGGCAGAAAACAAGGGATAGAACAAAACTGATTACCTGGCTCCGCGTCATTGATGATGTCAGTATTCCGACTGAAACATATGCTCCTGCAAGTAATATCGCACCAACGTATCCGGCTGCTACCGCTCCAAGGTCGGGGTTCCCCAAGTATGATGTTGTTATTACAATGGGGAATGTCAGAATGATGCTTATAACGATGAAAGACCATGCTGCCAGGAATTTCCCCATTATGGCTTCAAACATGGTTATGGGCATTGTGAGCAGAAGTTCGATCGTGTGTGCGCGTCGTTCTTCAGCCCATAAGCCCATTGTTCCTGCAGGGACGAGAAGCAGGAATACCCAGGGTAACCAGAAGAAGAAAGGCTGAAGATCTGCTGTTTGCCTTTCGTAAAATCTGGTTACCGAGAAAGTCAGAAATCCGATTAATACCAGGAAAACTACCATGAACACATAAGCAACAGGAGCCTGGAAATATGATTTTATCTCCCGTTTGAATATGGCCTTTATATTGTTGAAACTATCCATTTGCCTTGTCCTCCTTGTCCAGCGTCAACATTCGAAATACATCATCCAGGCGTCCGGTACTGCTTTTCTTCTTCAGATCATCCGGCGTGCCGTTTGCGACAATTGTTCCGTTACTGATTATGATTGCCCTTGTACAAACTGATTCAACTTCTTCAAGGATGTGTGTAGATACAATGATTACTTTTTCTGACGCCATTTCCTTAATCATCTGTCTGACGACATGTTTCTGGTTCGGGTCAAGACCGTCTGTCGGTTCGTCCATTATAAGGACCGGGGGATTATGTAGAATCGCCTGTGCAAAGCATGTTCTTTGGCGATATCCCTTGGATAATGTTCCGAATGTCTGGTTGCGTACTTTGTCCAGTCTGCATTTCTGCAGTGTGGCATCAATTCTGTCTTTCTTTTCCTGCCCAGAGAAGCCACGTATTTCTGCGATAAATCCAAGGAAATCAGATACGGTCATAGAGTCATATGCCGGCGCGTTTTCCGGCAGATACCCGATCTGTTTTTTTGCTTCCACAGGATTGGTTGTGATGTCGTAACCACAAATGGTGGCAGTTCCAGATGTTGGGGGCAAGAAGCCCGTTATCATGCGCATGGTAGTTGTTTTCCCCGCGCCATTTGGCCCAAGAAATCCAAGGACTTCCCCCTTTTTAACTTCAAAGGAAACTCCTCGAACTGCCTGGATATCTCCAAAGTTCTTACATACATTCTTTACTTCAAGCATATACCCTCCAGTCAGATCTAATCCCTGTCTTCATTTAACAAAAAAATAGAAAGGAGCCTGCTCTGATACTTGATTTGCAACATGAATTCAAGAACAAATCGTTTCGCTCATGAACGGCGATAACAATCCAACCAAAGCAGCTTTTTTATTGTGACTTGATTTAGCAGTATCTGTGCCAGTTTGAAGAATAAACTGAATTGTCAGTATGGCAGGTTGTGTTCCTTGATTTTTCGCTGAATTGTACGTCGAGAGATACCAAGCTTTTCTGCTGTAAGTGTCCTGTTGCCCTCATACCGTGACAGTAGCTGTGACAAAATTTCCTTCTCGAGCTCTGCAAATGACAGGCTGTCGGGTATTGTAAAGGTACTGTCTGATCTCTTTTTATCCATTTCGACACCTAGCATGGGTGATTTCAGGACTGGTTCTTTAGCCATTATCACGGTTGATTCGATCACATTCTGAAGCTGGCGAACATTCCCTGGCCAATCAAAAGACTCAAGTTTCTCATAGAAAGATTGTTCAACGGACGTAATAAAACGTCCGTGTTCCTCACATGCTGTTGCGATAAAGCGGTCGGCCAATGGCCTGATATCTTCCCGTCTCTGGCGAAGTGGGGGAATATGCAGTGTAACAACCTTCAGACGATATAACAGATCTTCTCGGAATTCTCCGTTCTCTACTAGTTCCTCGAGGTCCTTGTTAGACGCAGAGATCAGTCTTACATTGATATGGAATGGGGTATGGCCACCAACCCTTAGTATTTCTCTTTCTTCAAGAACTCTTAACAGCTTGATTTGCACTGATTTTGGAGCGTCGCCTATCTCGTCGAGAAACAGGGTCCCGTCATCTGCCCTCTCAAAGGCACCCTTATGCATGCTGGTTGCTCCTGTAAATGATCCTTTCTCGTGTCCAAAGAGCTGTGATTCAAGCAGGGATTCTGTGAAAGCACCGCAATTGACTGCTATAAAAGGTCCGGAGTTGCGTTTACCATCCACGTGAAGTGCCCTGGCTACCAGTTCCTTGCCGGTCCCGCTTTCTCCACTGATCAGAACCGTTGCATTGGTGTCTGAAAGGGCACCAATCTGTCGAATAACTTCAAGCATGCCAGGCGATTTTGCTATGATCGAGGATGCCGAGTAACGGCTACTTATGGTTTTGTGCAGTTCTGATACTTCTTTGCGTAAGCGTCTGGTTTCTACGGCACGTGTGATTTTAGATTGAAGGTCATCGATATCTAGAGGCTTTGTTATATAGTCGTATGCTCCGGTTTTTAGCGCTTTGACACTGGATGATATCGAACCGTATGCAGTCATGATCAGTACCGGCATCTGGCTGTCCATTTTGATGATTTGCGAAAGGACTTCTATGCCGTCGAAATCAGGCAGAACCAGGTCGCTGAGGACCGCGTCGAATTCACCTTCCTGGAATAATTTAACACCTTCTTTTCCGGATGCGGCCGGAGTGACTTCAAATCCGGCATCCTGTATGGCTTCCGTTACAGAACGCCGACCGTCAGGATCATCTTCTATTATGAGAATTTTTGCTTTATGCATTTTCATCTGTCTTTCTATCTATTCTCTGCAACCGGAATAGTGATTCTAAAGCAAGCACCGCCTTGGATATCCAGTACTTTAATATTACCACCAGCCCTTTCGATAGCAGTTTTTGCAAGAAAAAGGCCGAGTCCTGTACCGCCGGGCCGCGTTGAAACAAACATCTCGAATATCTTCCTGTGTTCCGACTTTGCTATGCCCGGCCCTTGGTCGGCAATATCAATTAATGCATTATGCCCTGATGTTGAAATGCTTATGGATACTGTGTCGCCTTTCTTTGAGAACTGCAGAGCGTTGGTGAGAATATTGACAATTGCCCTCCGAATTGATGTTTGATCTGCGAGTACTTCGATGTTCTCCTTTTCAATTTTCTGGTCAATCCTGACGCCGGCCTGTTCATAATTCGCGGTCAGCATTTCCACGGATTCACGGATACATTCGTTAAGATTGATACGGACCGGGTTGTCAGATACGGGTTTGGATAAATACATGAATTCCTTGAAAACCTTGTCCATCCTGTTCATCGTATTGACGGCACGTTTCGCCAGTTGTGATATCCGCTCCGGCGCATCTTTTTCTCCACGGGCAATTGCTTTTTCAATCATCTGAATGTCGAGTTGCAGAGAAGACATAGGATTCCTGAAGTCATGGGCAATACCGTTTGCGAGGACACCTGCAAAGACAAAATGCTCCTGTTCACGCCTGATCTTCTCGCGTTTGATCTCTCTCTGCATCATCCATACGACGAGGATAACACAGATTGTGAATGAAATAAGTGTGGTTGCCAGGGACACCTTGAACATGGAAGCGATTGCCGTTGCGGCTGTTTCTTCCTCGCGCCCGACAGTATCTTTTCGGAGTGCGATCTCCACTGTCCTGACCTTTCCATCATCTCCGTTGAAAACAGAGTTAAATACCACAACGGGCACAGTTTCTTTCCCGACTTTCAGAATACGACGGCTGAGGGTTATCTGCCCGGCCAGGTTCGTAGGAGAGTTACTGGAAGTTGACGGGAGTTCTTCATCGATAGCCGTCATCTGCTCGTGGAACACAGTAACCCCGTCCTTGGTGACAGACACGTACTGGAGACCATTTTCCAGGGTATGCAGTCCATTGACTAACCTCGAGAATTGTTTCCATCCCGGATCGTCAGGGGATGCACTCCGGACGATGGGTTGATCGGCGATGCGGGCGGTTATAAGTTTGCCTTGTTCAAGAACTGCCCTTGTTGCTGTTGCATGGGCGTGTTGATTATGAGTGGTGCTGAGCAACCACAAACTGGTTCCCGCAAGGGCGGCAACAACACATACCAGTAATGCCGTGACAAGCGTCAGAGATATTCTGATATTTGCTGATTTGTTCTTATAAAAGCTCATTTGCCGTAGAATTAACTTTTTTTAAAGCATCAATCATGCCTGTCTGAGATATCAGGTATCAGGCTCGATTGGAAGCGCTTCTTGATCATAACATGTGGACAATTTGTCACGTTGTCGTGAAAATATGTCGCGCTAGCGGGGTTGGTTTGATGTTCTCTCCGCTGATTTGCGTGATTTCGCGAATCAAAGTTTATTCAGAGAGATGGCATATTTCCTGCAATATGAATGCAGGCTTTTTGAGGATGATTCAGTGGAAACAGAAGATAATACTATTAAGAATAGCCCCAAAAAATGGCTGACAGTCGAAAGAGTGCTGCTTTGCATTATTCTTCTACTGCAGACAACGATTCTGTTTTCGTTGTGGCGAGATGGGCAGGAACGTGAATCTAAGCCGGTTGTTTCTGACAGCAGGCCGGGGCAAGGAACATCATCTCTGACTAAATCCCGTCCGGTCCATGATGTGGTTCGCGTGCCGATGCCTGCACGTTTGGCGCATCTTCAGGCAGCCAGCCGAATGTTTGACGAGATGGACCAGATGTTTCAGGGCACCATAGGTGACTTTGGCAGAATGGGTCCTTTTGTTGACTTGGATAGCGGATGGGATTCCATCATGGCATCACCCGCTATGGACATGAAGGAAAAAGACAACAGATACGTAGTTGTTTTCAGCCTGCCTGGAGTCAGGTCTTCCGATGTGAGGGTATCTCTCGAGGGCCGGATGCTGACCGTTTATACGGACGTGAGAAGTATGGACGGCTATGGAGAACACATTGCAACATTTGAAAGGGCCGTTCAGCTTCCAGGCCCTGTTGCCGATGCCCAACTGGCTGAAGCGACTCTTACCAACGGAGTGCTGCGAATCTCTGTTCCCAAGACTACAGGGGACGAACCTTCCTCGAAAAGTAAGCGACTGCTCTAGCTTGTGGCCAGAAAATTCCAGATGTGTTCCAAGGGAATCTTGACACCCATCGTCATCACGTGCGAAAGTTACATATTAAGGGCGTGTTGCCCAAATCATTTCCGGCCTCGCGGAGGCCGGCTACAGAAGAGGAAACAGCCGTTTTCTTCTGTGGCCGCGGTCCGTGACCGCGGCAAATCAGACCATTTGCTATTTGGGCAACACACCCTTAAGGTTCTATTATATGCTAACTCGAATACGACTATTCGCTTTTACAATCGTCTGCGTTTTGGCGACATCATTATATGTAATTGCCGAAGACCAGGCGCAATGGGGACAGCGTTTCTCCCGCAACATGATTTCCGATGAGAAGAACCTCCCTGAAAGTTTCGATCCGGCAACAGGGAAGAATATCAAATGGGTTGTTGAAATTGGGACTGAGACACATGGGACGCCGATGGTAGCGGGTGGCAAGGTGTTTATCGGTACCAATAATAACCGTCCTCGCGATCCACGCCAGAAAGGTGACCGCGGGGTTTTAATGTGTTTCGACGAGAAGGACGGCAGTTTCTTGTGGCAATTGGTTGTTCCAAAGATAACCACCAGTGTGTACTGGGATTGGACAGGAGCCGGAATATGCTCTCCTGCCACAATTGAGGGCGATCGCGCTTATATTGTTACCAGTCATGCCGAAGTCATGTGTCTTGATATCAACGGCATGGCAAACGGGAATGATGGTCCTTTCAAGGATGAGGGGAGGCAGATGGTTCCGGCAGGGCAGGATGCAATAGAAGCCGGCAAGACAGATGCCGACATCATCTGGTTGTTTGACCTGATTAAAGAATGCAATGTTCGTCAGCACGATTCTGCTCACTGTTCAATCCTTCTTGATGGTCAGTTTCTGTATGTAAATACTTCCAATGGGGTGGACGATACACATCGGCATATTGCTTCACCGGATGCACCGTGTCTTATAGTTATTGATAAGAACACGGGCCGAATTGTTGCGCGGGACGATGAACATATCGGTCCTAATATTTTCCACTGTACATGGTCATCGCCGGCGCTGGCCGAGGTAAACGGTCGTAAACTGATTTTCTATGCGGCGCCGAACGGGATTGTTTACGCATTTGAGCCGATACGGACCGTTAAGGATGAAATACAGAAGCTGCAAAAAGTATGGTGGTTCGACATGGATCCTTCTTCGGCCAAGGAAAAAGTCCACAGGTTCACGGCGAACCGCGTTGAAAGTCCGAGTACAATCCACGCGATGCCTGTGTTCTATAAAAACCGGATATACTTTGCAGGTGGAGGAGATATCTGGTGGGGCAAGCGGCAATCATGGCTGAAGTGCATAGATGCTACAAAGAGCGGTGATGTGACAAAAACAGCTGAAATATGGTCCTATCCTCTGGCGCGACACAATCTTTCTTCGCCGGCTATTTATGACGGTTTGATTTATGTTGCCGAGTCTGGACGCAAAATTCACTGTGTTGATGCTGAAACCGGTAAACCATACTGGGTACATGATGTGGAAGGTGAAATGTGGGCTTCAACTCTGGCGGCCGATGGAAAAGTCTATGTTGGTACAAGGCGTGGTGAATTTATCACTCTGGCTGGCGGCAGGGAAAAGCGTGTTCTAAGTACAATTGAAATGGACAGTCCGATCAGTGGAACGGCAACAGCAGCCAATGGTGTTTTGTATGTTGTCACCCAGCGGCGACTTTATGCAGTGGAAAAAGCAGGGAAGTAATTGGATGTTCTATGTTGTTGATGAAATAGAGATCCTTCGACTCCGCTACGCTTCGCTTCAGGATGACAAACATGTGTTGGTGGTAAGTTGAGCGAGAAAATTGTCATTCTGAGGGGCCTGTGCCCCGAAGAATCTCTCTGTGAAGTACGGATCAGGCGATAGATTTCACAAGCTTTGTCATTGCTTCTTCCTGCTCTTCTATTGATTCCACCAGCTTGAACTGGCATCGGCAGCGGTCCAGATTTTGGTCGGGGCGATGTATCCTGAAGTATGTATCGCCTTCCAGGTAGTCCGTAAGGAATCGCAGACCCAACTCGAAAGTTATCAGTTTACCACTGAAGACCATGTGTTCTCGTTCGCATTTTGTCAGGAACCCGCGTGCTGTTGAAAGATAACCTTCTGCAATCGCCTTGAAAAGAGGCATTTGTATCGAGACCTTTGAGAGATTCCTTTCGTCCTCATCTTCCGGGCAAGTCATTGTTCTGACAAGGTCACCGAAATCGTAAAGGACAAGACCGGGCATGACTGTGTCCAGGTCAACTATAGTAGTGGCATGTGCTGTTTGCCTGTCGAAGATGACATTGTTCAGCTTGGCGTCGTTGTGCACGATACGTTCCGGTATTTTTTTCTTCTTTTGAAGGCCGGTCAGGACGCCTGCAATGGGTTTCCGCTTCATGGCGAAAACGATTTCCTTGCTTGCCAGCATGGCCCTGTTTTTAATGTCCCTTTCGAAAACTTTCTCAAAGGCCTCAAAACGCTTCTCGGTGTTATGAAAGTCAGGAATGGTCTCATTCAGCCGTGGGGCAGGAAAGTCCGAGAGATCGCACTGGAACTTGCCAAAAATGGAAGCCGCAGAATGCACTATGTTCTGCTTGTCCGGTTTGTCATATGAAGTTCCGCTGATGAAGAGATATGAGCGCCAGTAATTACCCTTGTTGTCGTGGTAGAGCGGTTTTTCGTTTCTTGCAGGAATCAATTCCAGCGGTTTCAAAACGCTGCCGGACTCGTTCCAGATGGCATGAAGGTGGGTCAGGATTCTTTCGAAATTGGACATCAGGGAAACGGGATCTTTGAACACGTGGTGGTTGATGCGCTGAAGGACTAGGTGGAGCGGTTTTTTATTACGTTCGAAAGTGAGCAGGTAGGTGTCGTTGATATGACCGTGGCCGAGCCTCTTTGCACCCGCAAACTTGCCGGGCATCTGGAAGTGGCGGCTTACCTCTTTCACGTTGTGCTCGAGCTTCTTCATGGCAATACAGTTATAGATTTTGCATTAATTGTCTAGTCTGTATTACGGGGATATCGTTGTTGTAGATCTGGGGTGAAGATGCAGGAATACCTCGCATTTTGTGCGGAATGCTTTCACTTGATATTGCCTCATTAGCTTTGTTGTCGCATACGGTGCGTATACGTATACAGCCCCGCATGCGAACGCCTTGCTTCTGAGACTATTTGGAGTGCGGCGGCTTGACGCCGCTTTAGCGAGCAGCATGCCTGCATGGGTGTGGGAAAAGTGAGAAATTAACCTTAAAAATATGTTTACATAAATATACATTAGTGTATATTTATAGTTATGAATATTGATAGCCTTATTGCGCTGACCGGAGGGTTGCCGTATTTCGACCTGCAGGCTATTGCGCAGTTGTCGGGTGAGCCGCGGCATACACTACGGGTTCAACTTTGCCGATGGGCAAAATTGGGTAAGATTGTGCCGTTGCGTCGAGGCATGTATGCCCTTGGGACAGGATATCGCCGTCATTCAATCAGCCCTGCAGCCCTTGCAAACAGGTTAATTTCACCCTCTTACTTGAGTTTTCAGTGGGCACTTGGCTATTACGGTCTCATTCCTGAAATGGTTATAACTTATACCAGTGCTACAACGCGTATGCCCCGCACGTTCCAGAACGAATTCGGTAAGTTCAAATATAAGCATATCAAGAGGGATTTCTTCTTTGGTTATCAGGCCGTTGAAATAGACCATCAGCAGGTTCAAGTGGCAATGCCGGAGAAAGCTTTGCTGGATTTTTGGCACAGCGAACCGGGTGAATGGACTGAAGAACGGATGGATAGCATGCGATTCCAAGGATTTGACATGGTTTCCTTGAAAAGACTGGAAGAGTTTGCCAAACGATGGGATTCGCCGCGCCTTATTCGTGCAGTCATCAATTGGAGGGTGTTTGTTAGGATGGAGACGAAGGGAGTTAAAGTGTTATGAACGACGAAGCTGTCTCATTGGCAAGAGGCGTGGCCGATCCTGCAAAACGTATGAATATCCTGAGAGAATATCTCCAGGCCCTGATCCTGCGTTCACTGCACGAAAGCGAGGCGTTCAAATGCCTGGCTTTCGTTGGCGGCACGGCTCTTCGCTTTTTGTATCAGTTGCCGCGGTTTTCGGAGGGTCTTGACTTCTCGCTTGTAAAGTCCTCTGGATATGCGCCTGCCGAGTGGATGACAAAGGTGAAAAGAGACCTTTCCCTGGCGGGGTTCGATCCCCTTGTAAGTCTGAATGATCGCAAGACTGTGCATGTTGCATGGATCAAGATTGCTGCTATCTTGCAGGAATCGGGGTTGGCGGCGATGTCGGATCAGAAGCTGTCTATCAAGCTTGAGATCGACACGAAACCGCCCAAAGGCGGTGTGACACTGAATCAGGTTGTCGAAAAACACAGGATGTTCGTCGTGCGTCACCATGACCAGCCGTCACTGATGGCCGGCAAACTGCACGCGTTGATCACGCGGAAATATCCCAAGGGGCGTGACTGGTATGATTTTGTCTGGTATCGAGCGGTACGACCGCCAATTACTCCTAATCTTGTGTTGCTTCAGAACGCACTGGATCAGACACATGGTAAGGGTGTACTGTCTGCCGCCGACTGGCCGGGTCACATGACACGCAAAATCGCAACACTGGCTATGGCCAGGATCAGAGGGGACGTTGAACCGTTTCTTGAACGCTCAGATGACGCGGACCTGATCACGAAGGAAAACATTCTGGGACTACTCCCGCATTCTTCAACAACCTAACCGCCTGCAGTCTATAGGCGGATGAGGATGTCTGGGTGTGTGGAAGTGTGGGGAAAGGGCGGAAGACTGTAGGCTGTTAGTACCTTAACCAGCAGGTTGGTCCTGCATTCATCAATCGGAAATCGACATTCCGCAATTTCTTATCGATGCACTCCCTCACGCCAATACTCCCGAAGGCGCTTCGCCGGAACTGTCCCATACCCCTCACATCTTAAATCTGATGGTAGGGTTAGACCCCATAGCATCAACTTGTCCAATCGAATACCCTGTCCACTGAAAGAGGTATATTAGTCACAATTTATGCGACACATCTGGAAGTGTGGCGCTTGTTGCGTGTTTGGAGGGCGATTTAGAACGCTGAGAATGATTGTTAGTATCCAACGAAGGAATGGCATCGATGTCTGACAGGAAGAAAATACTGGTCATAGACGACGATCCGGATGTACGGCAAATAATAAGAACAGTTGCCGAAAGATATGGATTGGATGTGGCAATAGCTTGCGACGGCAAGAAAGCACAGGAATCTCTGCTGGAACTGGAACAGTATTCTGCTGTTTTCCTTGACCTTCTTATGCCTTATGTAAGCGGATGGGAAGTGCTTGACTCAATCAAGAGCAGTCCCTTCGGCGAGCAGATGCCAGTTGTCATAATTTCAGGTGCGCCAATTTCCGGGAAGGAAAAAGAGAATCTTATGCAGAAAGTAACTGCGTTTGTGAGCAAAGAAACATTCAGCTTAAAGGTTTTCGAGGAACTGTTCCGGAGTGTCATGGATAAAATCAGGTGAATCTCCTGCCTCGAAACTATACTACTGAGGTAAAATTGTGCCGGAACATCGAATGATACTTCTTGTAGAAAACGAACCCATCAACCGGAAGTTGACTGCCGATCTTCTCCGGAGCGAGGGGTATGATGTCATCTCAGAACGAACTGCCGCAGCTGGAATAGAGATGGCCGTATGGGGACAGCCGAACCTGATAATCACAGATACCACTCTTTCTGACATGCAAGGACTGGATATCGTCAGGGCACTCAAGACGCGTGACGAAACACGCGATATTCCTGTTGTTGCGATCATGGATGAGCTGACGCAGGCCGCGAGCAGAGAGGCGATGCTGGCCGGCTGTGTAGGATGCATGACGAAAAGGTACACTTTCCCCTGTGGATTCATGAACTCATCCACTTTCATCAGAACATTGTACAGTTTTATTCCGAGTTCTGCGGTTCTTGGAGTCAGAAGCGACAAAAGGAGTAAGCTCTCCAAGGCAACGGCAAAAGCCTGCGAGGCCTTTGCCAAAGCGCTTGCCTCATTGCGGAGATCTTACCCGGAAGGCGCCCTTGTGGAACTGAATGACGGATCCGTTTGCATAGTCCGGAAACAAAACGAGGAAGCAGCCCTGCGCCCGATTGTGCAACTGATCATGGACAAAGATGGCAACCATCCGAAAACACCTGTGATGATCGACCTTCGCACCATAAGTACGCTTTCGATCGTACACGTAGTCAGTGAAGACGGTTCAGGTGCGGAGTGAAGAGAGGGATGGAGAAAGAAACCTGAAGGCTGAGACCTGAAGGGGGAGTAAAGAGAGCGATGAGCGGTGAATGATGACCATAAAATGTAGGAGCGCGGCTCCGTCCGCGCGATCCGGAGAAAGAATCGCCCGAACGGAGTCGGGCTCCTACAACAGAAGAAGAAAAATGTGACAACTTTAAATCAGGATTTTACGGGGCAGCACTGAAGATTAAGGAGAAGCAAACAACAACGCTTTTCCGCCTGCGGCGGATTAAGCGTTCCTACAGTGTAGGACCGTTTACCCCGAGTCTTCGAGGGGAAACGGTGCGGGGGACGGGGAGAAGAAGAACAGAAGAATTGTCTGGCGGCTGGACCTGTTGATTGAGATCGTCTGTGAGCAAAGTCCAGAGATGGTGGTGTGCTTCAATCCATCGGGCAATAACGAGGGAAGCGGCTCAATAGATTGTTCGGTCTGGGAAAAAGATGGTAATTTCAATTCAGCATGTTACATTACTTGCGTTAAATGTGGAGGCCAAAAGATGACCAGGGAATTCAATGTAGTAATTGAGAAGGATGAGGACGGATATTTTGTAGCGTCCGTGCCCGCTTTGCGGGGATGCCATACGCAGGCCAAGTCGCTCGATGTTCTGATGAAGAGAACAAAGGAGGCGATTGAGTTGTGTTTGGAAGTTGAGAAACCAGTTTCCAATCAGTTTATCGGTGTCCAGCGTATCGCAGTCATGGCATGAGCACATTTCCGGCGATCAACGGTATCCAGCTTATCAAAGCACTTCGACGGTTCGGGTTTGATCTCATCCGAATCAAGGGAAGCCACCACTTTCTGCGTCATCCCGATGGCCGATGCACCGTGGTTCCAGTTCATCGTGGCGAGACTATCGGTCGCGGACTTCTTGCTCAAATTCTCAGGGATTGCGAAATCACACGAGAAGACCTCCAGAAAGAAATCTGAGCAAACCATCATTAAGTCCGGCGCCTCTCTCTTTCTCATCCTCTTGGTCCTGCATTCATCAATCGGAAATCGACATTCGGCAATTTCTTATCGCTGCACTCCCAAACGCCCATACTCTCGAAGGCTCTTATCCGGAACTGCCCCATACCCCACATATCTTAAATCCGATGGTAGGGTTAGACCCCATAGCATCAACTTGTCCAATCGAATACCCTGTCCACTGAAACTGAAAGAGGAATGTTTGGAGCAATTTATGTAAACCCGGGAAATGCATGGTATTCATAGGTTTGGCGGGGTACGTAATGGAATCGTCGGGCTAAAGTGTGGAGAACGATGAACCCACTCGAAATAATCGAGACCCAGAAGGCGACTGAGGCACTAAGGGCTTCAGAAGTCCGGTATCGCCGTCTCTTCGAAACGGCCAAAGATGGCATCCTGATTCTCAATGACGAAACCGGAATGGTGTTGGATGTGAATCCGTTCCTGGTGGTGTTACTTGGTTTTTCGCACAAGTCATTTCTCGGGAAAGAGGTATGGGAGCTTGGGTTCTTCAAAGATATCTTTGCCAATCATGAGAAGTTCCTGGAATTACAGAAGAATGGATACGTCCGCTATGACAACTTACCTTTGGAAACCACCGACGGACGGAAGATCGCAGTGGAATTTGTCAGCAATGTCTATCAGGAGAACGGCCACAAGGTGATTCAGTGCAACATCCGCGACATTACCGGTCGCAAACGGGTAGAGGAAGAACTACGGGCGAGCGAACTCTGTTACCGCACCGTTGCGGATAATACCTACGACTTTGAATTCTGGATCAACCCGGAAGGTCGTTTCCTGTATGCCTCGCCTTCCTGTAAGCGGGTTTATGGCCGTGATTCAGCCGAGTTTCTGGCCGATCCTGCGTTGCTGCGCAACACCGTCCACCCGGACGATCTTGCGAAGTTCGATCGGCATGGTGCCGAACAGAAAACCAACCGGATTCCAGGCGAGACGGAATTTCGTATCTTATTACCGGACGGTACACCCCGTTGGATCGCTCATGCGTGCCAGCCGGTGTTCGACGAAAAGGGGCAATACCTGGGTTTTCGGGGCAGCAGCCGTGACATCACTGAGCGCAAGCACGCGGAGGAAAATCTAC
>MHBM01000301.1 GCA_001804885.1 Lentisphaerae bacterium RIFOXYA12_FULL_48_11 | reverse complement strand
CCATGACCTTGTCGAATGCAAGGGCTTCGGCATCCAGGCGCTGTTGGGCATTGAAGCTCATACCGTGTCCCGCGGCCATGGCACCGTAAAGTGACGCGAGGGCAAGGGTCAGCACGGCTGAAGCCACCATCGCTTCAATCAGCGTAAAACCGCGCGACTTCGGGTAACCGGCTATAGACATGGAGATCACGCTGTATCGGTGGGGTTGGTGTGTTGTTTAATATCTTGCGCTTTTCGCCGTGTCAGCAGTTCCCTGATCTGATCCTGTGACAGGTGAGTCGCTTTTTGGACGTCGATGGCTTCATCGTCCCGGATTTCGAGCAGCATTTTCTGCAAATCGAATCTTTCGCTCATAAGGTCTCCTTTTCGTACCATGATGCTGGTGAATGTTCAGTCAACATTGTCACGCCTGGCCGTACCCTTAAGGCGCGAGTACGCGCCTTTAAGGGTACGGTAGGCGATGATTCGCTGTCTAACATCCGCCTTTCTTCCCACCTTTCTTCGCACCAGCGGGCTTGTTCGTACTTTTCCCTTTCCCGCCGCCGTGTCCATCACGCGGCCCTCTACCTTTTGGGCCTTTTCCATCTTTGTTTGGCATGTTTCTTCACCTCCTCTCTCTGTTTGTATTGTTCTAGAGCGGCTTAAATAATTCTGTATCCTTTAAGCATAGTCAGGGATCACGCCGCTTTGTACTCCTGCGCTGGAACAGGTTTTTCGGAGACCAGTACATTGAGCATACCAGGCAGGATCTCTACGTCGACCGGCGTTGTCCCGATGATATCTCCATCTGCCTGTACCAGTAATGGGACGTTGCTCCGAATACTGACGATTTTCTTTACCTTGATGAAATGTGCTTCAGGATTAGCGGCCCAGCCCGCGATGACTCCGATTAAGTATCTGGCATAATCCCAAACCGTCTTTATGCTCAATATCCAGACACCGAGATATCCGTCATCGATCCGAATGTCCGGACCTCTGGGGTATAACATCCTGCCAAGTAGTCCACAGTTCATAATCGCCACCTCTGCTGCGCGATACGAATGCGCCTTGCCATCAACCTCGACCACGAGATGTTGGGGTCTGGATAATAGTACCTCCAGAATGGCAGTTCCGATGTAGGCGATGCGTCCAAACCGGTTTTTATTCTTACGTGTCGTCCCGCCGATAACCGAGGCGCTGATACCTATGCTGGCGTTGAGAATATATACCCGCTTGCCGATACGCATGACGTCAATCTTTCTTGTACGGGGTGCATTGGCAATGAGCGCGATCGCAGCCTCTGTTTCTTCCGGAATATTGAGCTCGCGCGCAATCAGGTTGCCAGTCCCGGTGGGGATAATTCCGAGGGGGGTCGATCTTCCCGCCAGACAGTTGCTGACCTCTGAAACCGTGCCGTCTCCTCCAGCGACCACGACGAGATCAACGCCATCGCGGAGACGCCGTTCTACAATTTCAACGAGCCGATCACCTCTGGATACCTCGTGGATCTCGTATTCTATGCGGACTGCCGAGAAATGGTGTCTCAACATATCGCGCAATACCTGCGTCTCGTTATCTCCTGCATGCGAGTTCAATATAACAAGCGCTCTCATGGCCTCCGCTGAACAGACTTACTTCTGCAAGTCTGCGCCGGTCTTTTCTGTGGCAGCGCCGGCTTTCTCGAGGACTTCGCCGGTCTTCTCGACTACCCGTCCTGCAACGTCTTTTGTCGCCGCCGCTGTTTTCTTTACAGCCTCACCGGTTTTATCTGCGGCGGTGTTTAAAGCTTCCGCGGTATTTTCCGCCGCTTTATCCATTGCGGCGCCTGTTTTTTCGCCGACCCCGGCAGGTTTGGACAGCTCCGAGTCGGATTTCTGACTGCATCCAGCCATAGCCACGACTCCAACAACCGCTGCAATACCCAGAACCCTTGCTACATTGATCTTCATAACTATCTCTCCTCTTTTATGTTATTACTTTTATCACAATGAAATAATATTATAATATGGACTGGACATGCTTCTATGGGGTGTAACCCTACCAGGAACGCACATATCTCTGCTTTCAAGCCGGCAAGGTAAACCAGAAGGTGCTTCCTTTGCCGACTTCACTTTCCACTCCAATCTTACCGCCATGTGCCTCGACGGCCAGCTTGCAGAACGTCAGGCCAAGACCGGTTGAATACATTTTGCATTCCTCGAAGATCCCGACCGCGCCGAATTTCTCAAAGATTTTCTCGTGATATTCAGGGGGAATTCCCCATCCCGTGTCGCGTATGCGCACTTCGATATTTCCGGATTTGTCGGTAACCGAGACCTCTATCTCCCCCCCATCACGCGTAAACTTTGTCGCATTGGAAAGAAGATTGCTGATAATTCTCTTGAGGATATCCTCGTCGTATTGTCCAAAGACAGGTTGATCTATCGAAGGCAACTGGACACTTTTGTCATCCAGTCGGGATTTTAAACTACGTGCAATTTCATGGATTAGCGCTGGAAGATTGCATTTCGTTTTATTAAGAGGCATTTTATTTTCTTCCATACGGCTGACGTCCAGAAAGGAGCGGATCAGTTGACTCAGGTTCCCTGCCGAGAACAAAGCATCATTCAACCAGGCCATCTCTTCTTTATTCAGCCGGTCTGCAACCTTATTCTTTATAAGCTCAAGGTGTCCCATAACTGAAAAAAGAGGATTCTTCATGTCGTGCGCCATCATATGAGTTAGTCCGTCTCTCAATTTTTCCAGTTTGCTGAGCTTATCATAGTTCTCCTGTAACAGGAGGTTCTGCCGCTCCAGTTCAAGTTGAAGCCAACGAAGTTTTAAATGTGTATATACCCTTGCCTCCACTTCTTCGAACTGGAATGGCTTTGTAACATAATCAACTCCGCCTGCGACAAACGCCTTGATTTTGTCAATTGTTTCATCCAGGGCGCTGATGAAAAGGACTGGAATATCTTTCAATGCCGCGTCCGCCTTGAGATGTTTACACACCTCGTAGCCGTTCATGTCAGGCATGTTGATGTCGAGCAGGATCAGGTCGGGTTTTTCCTTCTGAACTGCCTGAAGCGCAAGCTTTCCGCTTGGAACGGGTCGAACCCTGTAACCGCGTTTCTTCAGCATCCCTGTGAGAAGCTGGAGATTAGCCGGCGTATCATCCACAACAAGGATATCCGGGGTTCTTTGCTCAACTTTAGATGTAATCTGTTCCATTTTAGTCCTTCCTCCTTCTATCTGGTCGTCATTTCCAACAACTTCTGATAGTCAAAGTTCTCGGCAAGACTTTTCATCTTAGCGGCAACATCGACATCATGTTTCTCAACCTGATTAATTAATTCCAGCATCTGGTCCAGATCCGCGGAAAGTGTTGCAGTATGTAACTGGTCAATGAGAGTTCCAGGCAAGGCCGCGACTTTCTTTTTCATTAAGATATCCGCGGCATCTTGTTCAGGCTGCAGGGCAGGGGGACTGGCGGTATAAATATAGTCAACCTTCAATAACTCCTTGATTTTCTCAAGCAGTACTTCTTCTCGGAATGGCTTGCCCAGGAAATCATCAGCGCCGATCTCTATGGCCTCCTTGCGGTCCACATCAAAGGCGCTGGCCGTTACGCTGACGATCTTGACCTCGTTACCTCCGGTGCTTGACCGTATACGCTTGATTGCTTCAAAACCATCCATAACAGGCATGCGTGTATCCATGAGAATCATGTGTGGCCGCCATTTTGCAAACTCATGGACAGCTTGTTCTCCGTTTGCGACTGACAGGACATCAAAGCCTATTCTCCCCAGCATCTGTGAAAGCAGGACGCGGTTATCCTCCTTGTCATCTGCAATTAATACGCGGAATACCTGTTGGCCGGGGCTGAGCCCTATAACAGTGCGTGATTCTGCTTTTTTCGCTATCGCTCCTTCCTGACCTTCTTTGAGATCTATTTCAAATCGGAAGATACTGCCTTTGCCAATCTGACTGCTGACGGTAATATCTCCTCTCATCAGGCGAACGAATTCCCTGCTGATGGCGAGCCCAAGCCCTGTTCCTGTTTGAATCTTTTTTCCGCTCTCTGCCTGTACAAAAGGTTGAAATAAATTTCCTATTTCTTTCTCTGCAATACCCATGCCAGTGTCTTCGACCTCCACCTTCAACCGTAATATTGGCCCGGATATGGTGCTGATGCCGGCCCTGACGGAAATGCCGCCCGTCTTTGTGAACTTCACGGCATTGCCGATCAGGTTAATAAATACCTGGCGCAGCTTATTCTCGTCGCCGATCACGCAGGCAGGAAGAGCTCCGACCCGTTCCACAATGAGGTGTAGATTCTTCTCGTTCGTACGCAATCGCAGCAACTCTTCAATTTCATCAAGCATGCCGTTCAAGTCAAATGCCGCCGGATTCAATGTCGAACGGCCTGCCTCGATCTTGGAGAGCTCCAGGATATCATTGATGAGTGCGAGCAGATGTTCTCCGCTGCGGCTGATAGTCTGCATGTGTTTCTTCTGTAAAGGCGTTAATTCCGTATCACGCAGCATCAGCTGCGAAAATCCCAGTATGGAGTTCATCGGCGTTCGGATTTCATGCGACATGTTTGCCAGGAATGCGCTTTTTGCTCTGTTTGCGATTTCGGCGGACTCCTTGGCTTTTTCCAGTTCTACTTTCTTTTCCTGCAGAACCTGGTCCAGGCGTTTGCGTTCCGTGATGTCGCGTGCTGCGGCGAACACGCCCTGTAGTTTCCTGTCCCGATCGTAGAAGGTTGTTGCGTTGTAGGATACCACGGTTTCCTTGCCGTCCCTGGCACGTGCGGTGAGTTCGTAGTCGGCGACCTTCTTCTCGCCTAGCACCAGTTTGATGCTCATCTCGGCCCGATCCGGATCGGTGAAGTAATTCTTGAACGGCGCACCGATCAACTCGTCACGCGTACAACCCGTGAGTGCCTCCATCTGTTTGTTGACGTCGGTGATGATGCCTGACGGTTCGGTCGTCATAAGTGCGTCGGTGTTGGATT
>MHBM01000300.1 GCA_001804885.1 Lentisphaerae bacterium RIFOXYA12_FULL_48_11 | reverse complement strand
GAGGGAACGCCCATTTCCCGCGCGCATTCAACAGCCTTTGCCACAAGGTCCATCTGTCCCTTCGCCGCCAGGCCATCAGCATACACACCCGTAAAGAAAATCGCATCCATGCCGTCATCAACCAGTTGCTTGACCTGCTCAGAATAAGCTTTCATATCCGGCTCAACTTTTGCCGGCAAGGGTGTTACGATGAATTTCATCTTCCCTCCCCATTCTTTTCGGTATTTCTTGATCGTATCGATAGCTCCCGGGGGAGTGTGAATGGAAAGCGTATCGATCCCATATGATTCAGCAAGCGCCATGGTCTCCATTATCTTCTGCTGGGTATTGTAATGCTTCGTAAGGTCGTACACATACCTCAAGTCACGGCTATGCGTATAATGCGTGAGCAGGTTTCCACCCAGGATCAGGCGGCTTACCTCGAGTTTGCCGATTTTACCTTTTGGCAAAGTACCCTTCGAATCGGGTTCAACTTTTGGAGATGCCGGCTTATTATCCTGGTTCTGGGCAAGTGCCGGGTTCGCAACTGTATTTACGGCAAGCGCGCCGCCTGCTGATGCAAGCAACGATCCCTGAACAAATTCACGGCGGGAAATTTTATCTGACATATAATACCTCCACTTCAAACGGATTTACTTTCCTGTGTATTTATGTTGCAAACATTATCCTAAATCGAACTAAAGGCCAATACTCCTAAACTGGCTATCACATCAGCTTTTTGATAGCCAAACTTGCAGATAAGGTAGAATCTGATATTCTCGTATTCAATGCATAAGGCCAGTTCAGGCATGAAATTTAAGAAACCCGATGTCGAATCGTATTTGAAAACCCATAGACCTGTATTTGTGCAGGGGTTCAGGCATGATATCACCCAAGCTGTCTGGCCATTCCACAACCATCACGAGTTTGAGATAGTATTTTTTACACGCGGACGCGGCGCAATAACGTTTCCCGATGGAACAAAACTGAAAATCGAACCTGAAGGTTTTTCCCTGGTTCCATCATATCTTCCGCACCAAACCACCCTTGAACTTCCTGCAGAAACAGCCGCCATTCTTATCAAGTTGCCGGAACCGGTACCGGCATTGCTTGAAAGAGTCACGTATGTCCATCCACACAAGGATCCACACCTGGTTGCCGAGGTCATGTATCTTACCGCGCCACCCCCCGACATGGGGCCATTACAGCAAATCGAATTTGATCTGCGATCCGCATCGTTACTGGCCAAGCTTGTTCGCTTGAGCAACCAGCCTGAAACAAAGCTGGACGAAGGCGCACTTTATGTCGGCATGGCCCACGACTATGTACAGCGGCATTTTACAAAAATCCGGAACCTCGAAGAAATCGCCGATCATGTTGGCGTCAGTTACCATCACCTTCGGCACATGTTTAAAAAGCATCGCGAAATGTCATTAAAGCAGTTTCTCGCCAACCTGCGAATCAATCACGCAAAGCAGTTGCTGATGTTGTCACGCATGATGGTGAAGGAAATTGCCGAAGCATGCGGCTTCGAGAACGAAAGGCACTTCTCCATGTATTTCAAGAAGTGCGAAGGAGTCTCACCTGAAGCTTATCGCAAGTGCCACGCCAAACAGTATGCCGCGAACTTTGACAGGAAACCACGATCAACCCCTGAACAGGCAGCGCCTATCTCTCAAACACCCCCTGCATGCCTTGGCATAAAAACCAGGCGACGCCCTTAAAAATGTTTTTACAATCGGCATTCCGTTATCCGCGCCTCGTGGCGCGGCGTAAACCTTTTATGCATTTTGAATTCCCTGCGAAATGATTTTGCGTCAGGCGCCTATTCCGTCAAGGCGACGCAAGTGACGCCATATACACATATGCGGCATCCTGCGACAACGTGGACGGATAGGATGCATCACGCAATAGACTTTTTTGTCAGATGCGTAATCATTACGGCGTGAACCGTTCTTTATCCACAACGCTTAGTTGTGGTGTAGACCATGTCACGCATTTTGACTCCTCGCGGAATGATTTCACTTCAGATTGCCTCAGGAGCAAGGCGTTCGCATGCGGGGCTGTATATGCATACGCACCGCATGCGACAACAAAGCTAACGAGGTAATATCAAGTGAAAGCGTTCCGCACGAAATGCGCAACATTTTTCGCAACAACACTTCATCAAGACAATTACAGTAAATATATCCAGCAGAAGATTTCAACATCAGGCTGACATTACCTGACCAATTCAAACAGTGCTGTGTCCGGCGTCGCAAACTGATATGTAAACTCGGCAACATTCTCAGCCACCGTCGTTCCCTTTATTACCTCCACAACTTTCTTACAGACACGCGGCAACCTGACCTTCTTTTCTCCGCCGTCTTTCGTGTGGATTGCCAGGAGCCGCTCATTTGCATAGACAGGATCATTCCCGTCCACATACGCATGCACACCAGCCTTACAAATGATCTTCTTCATTTCAGCAGGCGTAATTGTCTTGTATTCGTACGCATAAACTGAAGTCCAACCATCCATCAGAACTGTCACCGGTCCCGGCGTCTTATAATCACTTCCGGTCCACTGTTTGATCCGCGCTGTATCCAGGGTCTTTCCATCTGAAATTCCCGGCGCGTAGACCCAAACCACAGTCCGACCACGTGTAAGGATATATTTCTTCAGAATTTCCGCCCGCTCCGGAGTAATCAAGAAGGTACCCGGCAGGCAGACAACCTTGTAACGCGAAAGGTCGACTACAGGAATATCATTGAACGAATATACGTCAAACGGCGCTCCAGTCCTGCAGAGAGTCTCGCGAAACTTGCGTGCCATCTCCGAGGCATGCGGCATTTTTTCATTAACATACATCGCGCTCTGCGGATCAGCTATCAACAGGGTTTCCGCTACCGATGGAGATTTGTCCGTCACATATACATCGGATACTTCCTTCAATCGTTTGATCACAGCCTGTGTCTCGGGCTTCTGATACCACCCGCCCCACATGTCAAACCACCAGAGCGATGTGTGGTTGATGAGCGCAAACGCCGCCTCACGCTTATGGCCTGCATCATCCTCAGCCTGGCTCAGCCATTTATTACCTTTTCCATCTACCACATGCGTCCGGTGATCTATCTCATGCAGGTAACGTTTCCCGTACCGCAAGGCAGTCCCCTCAACCATCTGCGACCCACTTCCGCCTCCGATCATCCGGTCATTGTAAGTGCCTGGACTAATAACAAAATCAATATCCGGGCTTGCAAAAACACGCTCATAATCAAGATGACCGAACGAGACCAGCTTGCTGTCGCTCACCATGTAATAACCAAAGAAAACCCCCAGTTCTTTCTCTTTACCTATCTTCGGCCTCGCCGCTTTCGCAAATTGCAGGACAGCATCCGCAATCACCCAGTTATGAAAGGTCCAGTACTGTATTTTTTCCATCTCCGTGGCCGGATCATAAATCACATTCTCATGGGCCGCCTTCCGCAACACGCTCTCCGAAGGAACGTCCTCGCCAAGCAAAAACCCGTTCTTTTTACACCAGGCCCGCCAGGCCTCGTTCTTTACACGACTACTCCGCCCCCGGTCATACTCATACCACTCTGAAGTTCCGCCACCGGAAAGAATATAAGCCTCTATCTTATCTCCGTACTTTTTCTCAGAGTACGCAATGAAATCCAGCATCCACTCTGTCGTGATTTTTATCCAGCTTTTGTCGGAAGCGGCATGAGAGATATCCGCAAAACTGTCCATTGCAAATTTCCGCGTCAGCCAGTACGGCGTATTTAGGTCAATCATGCACAGAAACTTTGCCTCAGGGTTAGCCGAGAGCAGATCATCCACCTGCTTATCGTAGGCGGCGAAATCATAGTTCTTTATTCCCTTCCAAATCAGGGGATATTTGCAATATTCGAAGCCTATACTGTTGATCGCGTTTGCAGCGAAGAAACATCGCGTATTGACGCCCATTTCCTTGAACCTGGCAGTCATCTTCAGCTCAGGCCAGAACGAGCGGTAACAGACATATATTTTCTTGTCGATTGTCCCGGCGTCATGAGCCGGCACAGCTGTCGGCTCAGCCCCTCGCGAAGCGATTTCCGCACAAAACAACACACAACACGCCATCAAAACACGAACAACATTAATATGCATTTCCCTATTCCCTTTTTCCAAGCTCAACATGGGAACGCTCTGCAATCATTACGGGACTGTCCCAGACCGGCAGTTCGGCAAACCTGGTGCTCTCGCCTTCGACTTTAACCTTTGCCTTATCGATCCCATAAACCTTGCCGGTAATCATTTCCACGTAAACCGGGTCCTGGAATTTTACATTCTTGACCGTCAGGTTCACAGGGTCCCATTTAAGTTCATCGCTCGGAGTCTTATCGTTGTACCACACCAATGTAACCGGCGTCCCTGCCTTTTCGAAGCCGGCGACGGTCATCTTCCGTTCGCAATCCGACTCGTATGCCAGCTCCCCAACGGCCTTAATATCGTCATCGAAGAAACTCATCATGTGCTGAACAGCGTAGAAGGTCGGCCGCTTGTAAATGAATTCAAGCACCAGGCTCGAGCGGATCATACCAAACGACTGCAGCATGTTCGGATACTTCAAGTCGATCATGGTAAAAACATTCGACGGAATGTTGCGCACCCTGTCCCCCGCCATCCGGCGCAGGTTCCATTTCGCCTGGCTGTATTCCGTCCACGGATAATTTGCCAGCGCATGAGTCCATTCCAGAATTGCCGGGCAGCCGACCTCACCCTGGTACAGCCTGTATTTCGGACTGTACGACTTCACGAGTTGTGTCATCTTCTCAACATGCGCGTAGGAAGTGTCCGGGTTCGGTGAATATGGGTGATATGCCCAATAGTCAACGAGATCCAGTTTATTCCCGGCCTTGAGAGCCTCCAGCACGATCTTCTGATCATTATCGGTTATCGCCGTGATAATAATAATTGCTCCGGACTGAATCCTCTTGATGAGTTCAGCAGTTTTAAGGACCAGGACCGAATAATCCTTTCCCTGCCCAAAAGGCTCGTTCCAGATTTCCCACTCGTTAACAACG
>MHBM01000299.1 GCA_001804885.1 Lentisphaerae bacterium RIFOXYA12_FULL_48_11 | reverse complement strand
CTGCAAAGGCGCTGCGACAGGCTTGCAAGCCGTCTTCCCTGGCGTCCTGGCTCGCGGCATTTTGCCTAAAGCATGGCCCATTGACTCATCAGACACCCTACATGCCTTTACAGATTCACGGACATCATGAGTGCTTGGGATCGCCCGCCCTTCCCTCTGCGCAAGGAATCTTGATCGCTTAACTGCGGCCTCTATTCCTGCCAGGTATTTTGAGGAAGTCTGAGCATAGAGAACAAGGCCCTCAATGCTTCTCTTGTCCGCTTGCGGTAAAAGATATTCAGCGACACCGGTTAGATCCTCAGCGCTCAGGATCTCCGGCAATACTTCATGGTGAGAAACACGTCCGAGGAATTGTTCTGAAGCCCAATTAGTGCTCTTCTCAACGGCTTTCAGATTGGCTGTGAATTGTGGTGTCGTAATTAAGGCCACAGAGACACCATGATTCACAAGCGCTGTCATGATCCAATTAACGCGCCTGGGTAAAGTATCTCTGATCCTGGCAATCTGCGGCCAAAGGTAATGAGCTTCATCGAAGCATAACATAAGATCGCCACTCTGCAGTGTGTCTTCAATTCGTTCAGACAATTCCCAGCCCTTCATAGAATATCTGGAACTAACGCCCAAGCTGCGACCGATTGCCCGGAAGAAAGATTTATCATCATTGGTTGAAGGAACCTGCACATAGCGGATACGCCCAGGCCTAGCCTCACACCAGGCTTTTGCTGCAAAGGTCTTACCCATACGGGCCAGACCGTCCACAATAGCCAGGCATTCCCCATCAAGGCTATAATTGAGCGTTTCAATTACCTTCTGCCCGACATCTGTTACAACAAGGTTTTTCATTCGCTCTTCAGCATATTTCTCAACATATTTTCGGAGGCAATTCTTGAATTCAGAAAAGTAATATGGACCATCGCGCAGAAATCGACACTCAGGATTAAGACACAACTCCCGAAGATCGTTTTCTAATTTACTGCTCCAGTCTTGGGGGTCCGCTTCGCGCTGATTTTTTAGCGAGGGTATATCTAATAGATCAGCAGCATCAAAAATATCCTTTGAAAAGCATTTCGGGAAATCTCTGATTAATCCTTCTGCAACAGATTGAAGCCCAGCTTCAGTGTGGCTCATATACTGAAGGAACCAGATCAATTCTCTATCCCCCCGGGCCTTTATTACCCTGCATCGCTTGGCAACCAGGTTAGCCGCAAGGCCGGTCTGGTATTCTGAGCTGGAAGCATATCGCTCCTGATGAAAACCGCTGCCTGGATCTGCGCGCCTGGTATTGCTCATTTCTGGACTCCTGAAATATTTTGTTCTACTGGATCGGGTTCATTAAGAAACTTTTCGAGTTCTGGAAGCGCTTCTCCCTGAATCTTCCGGCGAGTGGCAAGCGGAGAAAGAGCAACCCTGGAACGTGAAGCCAATACGCCAAGCTTATCTTCTTCTTTCTGGCGCTTCTGCATTTTCACGGTTGCTTCGTCTCTTTGCTCCTGCATCAATTCGCCCAGGTGTTCTTTCTCTGGATCGGAGATTCCAGGCTTGCACATCTTGGATTGAAACTCCGGCGGAAAGTCATGACTGATAGTCCGGAAAAGTCTCTTGCCATAAGAATTATGAGCGGCGTTCTGTGCCTGCGCCCAATCCATTTCCTCTTCAGTGGCACCCATTGCTGGGATCTCCGGCGCACGTTCTACGGTAAAAGGAAGTTCCTCTGCCATATCTGTCACACTGAGGATCTCCGGCTCTTCCGGGGAGAACCAGGCTATAAGTTCACGGCCAATCAACCGGCCTGTAATTTCATTCTTGTAGGTGAATTTCTCTTTTCCAAAACGGAAAGAGATTCCATTTGGGCGGACCTTTACGGGCAAGCGATAGTTAGCCAAAAGATACCTACTGGAAGAATCCATTTTCCTTAAAGGCTCATTCCCGTAAAACTCCTGGTATGCTTCCCAGGGAGAACGGCCCTGAAGGATCTTCCCGTCTTGCCGCTCGTGATTATATATGTTGCAGATTTCTTCCAGGCGATGCACCCATTCATCCCGGTGAAGAAAACATTCAGAAGGATTAACGCGGCTAGATCTCACTTGCTGAAGCTGCTTTTGAACCCGTTCATACTTGTCATGTCTTTCATCCCGGCCAGCGTATCCCATTTCTCTTTCCATGTAGTTCTGAAGTGATCCGAATACCCGTTCAATGACTTTCGCCCTGGCTTCCCTTGCATGAATGAATCTGAGGTTGTAAGGCTGTCCACCAAGCCCCGTTTGCGTTTGTGCCCAGGAGATTTCGTCACCCTTCACTATTGCGGATTGCCAGGAACCATGCTCAAAGTAAAAACCAGCCCGAGGTAATCCGTATTTATCATGTGTCTTTGTAATCAGATTCCGCACATCACGTCCGTTGTATGACTTGTCAGAGATCAGAACAAAGGCCAAAATGAATGTTGAACGGCAATCGATCATAGCCAGGAATTGTCCGCGTGTCGGATTCTTTGGGTGATTATCCTCCCAAAAATAAACGGGCAAAGTTGTATCATCGCCCTGGAACCAATCCCCCGAAGAAAAGCCGGTCCAATCGCGCTCAATATAAGCGCCTGACACCTTGGCATTGTGCGGGCCGTGAATATGACGTTGAAGAATTTTCACGTCTGTTGTTACCAAGTCCCTTACCTTGCGGGGAACGTATGACTTGCTTTGATATATTGAAAGCCTGAGATAATGAGTCATGAGTTCTGCGCTTAAAGCATTCTCATTGACCAGTTCTCGCCAAGCCTGAGATTCCCGTCCGCCGCAAATCATCGTACGGGCAAGAATCTTTTGCCTATCCTCTTCACTGATCTTCAATCGTTCCGGGCGGTATTTCGCCTGGCGCTGATCTTCAATATCACCAAGACTTTTCTGGCCCGTTGACCAGGTTGAAAACTTCCGATTGAAAAGCCGCTTCATGGTAGGAATGTTCTTTGCCAGGCAAGGCACATTATTTAATAGGTGATCGTAAAGGGCACGTTTGACGGCTTTCTCTTTCATTCCCCCGATAACAGCACTTTCCAAATATTCAAAGGCTCTGGTCCAGATCAATGCCTTTTCCTGGGCAGTGGGATTCTTGGGGTCCTTAAACCCGGCAACCATTGCTGTCACAGCCTGGAGATCCGGGCAGGTGCAAACGGCCTGCATTGTCTCTGCAGGAGCTTTGCCAGGCAGCTTTTCATCAAGGTAGATTTCCAGCCTGCCCCACTCCTCAGCGCCATCATCCCGGCGAATGGTCCGCTGGAATATCCTTCTCCAATGACGGGCAGAAATATCAAAACCAAAAGCTTTCTTGTATTCTGCCAGGCCCAGCAATTCAAGAGCCTCTGCACTCATGACAGGATCATTCATCTTATCCAGGACCGGCCTCATTGCCTGTTGTAGATTCTTTGCTTTCTGAATGAGATTGCCGGGAATATCTTTAAGCGGGGTTACTGGCTGCCATACTTTAGGCGGCATGTTTAACAGCGTTTCAGGATTGCGATAATGTTGCCAGTCCGCTTCCCTGGTCAACATCATACGGAGATCCACCGGGAGCTTTTCAAAAGACCAGGCGTTTACTTGCTGGCCGTTCTTTATGATTGCTCCATCCGGCATAACAGACGAAAGCTTTTTGTGGACTGCCTGCCTGGAGACACAAAGCGCCCTGGCAATCTGCGCTACGGAAAACATTAATGTGTCTTTCTCGTTCATCTTTATCTCTTTAAACCTTCAGGGGAGACACCGGAACATTTCCTGTCCGGCGTTTCTCCCCCTCCAGTCTTGCCCCAGCCAAGGGCTATCGCGCCGCTACTCTCAAGCGTTTCAACATCTTTGGGCGGCCTGATGGCAGACATTTTCTTTTTGCTTGGTGCCCTCGTGTTTATCAGGTTCTGTTTCGATTCATTCATAAATCTGATTTCTTCTTCAATAGCTTCACGAGAAGGCCTGACAGCTAATTCACACACGTGGAGTCATCTCCTGGGAGTCGGAAGTTTCTGGATCTAGTAACTCATAAAGCCGCTTCGTGTACTTTTCTTTAGACGTATTGAATTGAAAAAGGGGACTCCAGGACTCCAATAATTTTAAATTAGCAGATGAACCAATGATTTCGGCGTATTCTTGATCTATCGAGCGTATCGCTCTGTACAGATCTCTTTCGGCAGACAAAACCTTATCATAACTACGTAACAACCGAACCACCGTTACAACATCAGTCGGCGATTCTTCGTGAGAATGTAATTTCTTTTGGAGATCCAAAAGGGCATCCTCCATGTTTTTCCCACTCTTCTCGAACTGTACACAGAACTCATTCTTGTCGTTCATATCGTTACTCCTTTGTTATCAATATGCCGCTGAACAGAGGACAATCATTTTTTTTGCAGTGCCATCCTCGCAGACATCAATCTCTCGCGGCTTGATTTCGACGTCGGCAGTGCTTCGGATTGCGGTGACTAGAGTCGGATCAATGGTAATTTTTGCCGTATAAGTCTGAATATCCGAACATACTATTTTTTCCTTCTCCCCACCCCCGCTTGACACTAAATGCTTGGCGGCAGGCCCACCTAAACTTATTGCTGGAAGCTTATCCCCTGTCTCTCCTGTCGTTCGCGCAAGAAAACTCACAGAAGGCTTTCGGGTGCGAAGCCCACGCATAAGGATGACCAAGTCTTCTGGGGCAATATGTTTGGGAGGGCCAAACACAATAGTGGTCTGACCATTATCAATATCCATTTCTACACGCTGAATCAGAGCATCCATAGAAGCCCAACCCGCAACACCACCAGCAAGATTTAAAACACCACCAGGATGAACGGAGCATGTACATTCTTTTTCAAGAAGAACAAACCGTCCATCGTATTGCAATTGATTCCATGACTCGAACAGCGCACTCGCCATAGCTGGAGGAATCGCCTCTCCTGATTCGAAATAAGTCATTTTTTTGTAAGTTTTTGTTGTAGCGTCTGTAGTAATGAAGCCGAGAGTCTCAATATGCTTCTTGATCTTCTGAACAATGCTACCACCAGGAGCATCTAAAATGGCAAAGTTCATCTCGGCGGTAA
>MHBM01000298.1:2728-5112 GCA_001804885.1 Lentisphaerae bacterium RIFOXYA12_FULL_48_11 | reverse complement strand
GATCGGCAACATGCTGTTCGAGAAAATGAAAATGCCCGGGGTGCTTGGGGAATTGGCGGCCGGGATCCTGGTCGGCCCCTTTCTCCTGGGCGGAATCGCAATCCCGGGATTCCCGCATGGCATCTTCCCCGTTTTCAGCCCGACCTTTCCGGTAAGTCCCGAACTGTACGGCCTGTGTTCCATCGCTTCGATCGTGCTGCTGTTCATGGTTGGCCTGGAAACCAACATCGCGATGTTCATCCGGTACTCGTTGCCCGGCACCCTGGTGGGGCTGGGCGGTGTGATCGCCTCGTATCTGGCCGGAAGCCTGCTGGGCGTGGTGCTCCTGCCGAAGTTGATGCCGGGCGCGTTCACGATGTTGTCTCCCGCCTGCATATTTCTCGGCATCATGTCGACCGCCACCTCCGTGGGCATTACGGCGCGGATTCTTTCCGAGAAACGTAAGCTCGATGCTCCGGAAGGGGTCACGATTCTGGCCGGCGCCGTCATTGATGATGTGCTCGGCATCATCATGCTGGCGGTCGGGCTGGGCATCATATCCGCCACCCATGACGGCGGCGGCATCCAGTGGGGCCATATCGGGGTGGTGGCCGTCAAGGCGGTGGGCATCTGGCTGGGTGCGACGATTATCGGGCTGGTTGCATCCCGGCGTATCAGCGGGCTGCTGAAATACTTCAAGGAACGCTCGGCCATCGCCATCATGGCGCTCGGGTTTGCGCTGATCCTCGCCGGGTTGTTCGAGGAAGCCAGTCTGGCCATGATCATCGGCGCCTACGTCATGGGATTGTCCCTTTCCCGGACGGATATCAGCCAGGTCATCCAGGAGCACCTGCACCCGGTTTACCACCTGCTGGTTCCGGTCTTTTTCACGGTCATGGGCATGCTGGTGGATGTGCGTATCCTGATGGATGGCCGGATCCTGATGTTCGGGCTCATCTACACGGTGCTGGCCGTGCTGGCAAAAATCGTCGGGTGCGGGCTTCCGGCCATGATCTGCAACTTCAATGTGCGGGGAGCCCTGCGGATCGGTGTCGGCATGGTGCCGCGCGGGGAAGTTGCCCTGATCATTGCCGGCATCGGGTTGTCCGCCGGCCTGCTCTCGCCCGAAGTGTTCGGCGTCGGCGTGTTGATGACGCTGATCACCACCCTGGCGGCGCCGCCCCTGCTGGTCTGGCAGTTCGCCTCACCCCGCAGCGGTCTGCGGCGGGAGGTACAACAGGCCGTATCCGAACCCATCGTGTATCATTTCCCGACGGAAGAGACGGCCGAACTGCTGACCAACAAGTTGAAGCAGGCATTCGAGGACGAAGGGTTCTTCGTCCATAACCTCGATTACGAGACCAACCTGTACCAGCTGATGAAGGATACGGTGACCATCCGGTTCCGAAGAACAGGGCCTGACATGATTTTTGACTGTGAACATGCCCAGCGCATCTTTGTCAGCACGGCCATGTTCGAGGTGCTGGCGGAGTTTGAGCGTACGGTCAGTGAATTACGCCGTCCCGTCAATCTGAACGATATGGTTCGGATCAACCGGTCCGCCACCCTGCCCGACCTGTCATCCGCCGGCAACAGCCTGGCAACCGCCCTCAACCGGTACGTGATGGTGCCCTCGCTCAAGGCGTCGGAAAAGACGGCGGTCATCGACGAACTGCTGGCCGCGCTGAACCAGGCGGGGTTGATCGACGATCCGGCCATGGCCCGGGCCGATGTGCTGGCCCGCGAACAGAGTCTCTCCACCGGCATGCATGACGGCCTGGCCATTCCCCATGCCCGGACGACGGCCGTTCACCGGCTGGTCTGTGCGGTCGGCATCAAGCCGTCCGGCATCGACTTCGGCGCCCACGATGGCCGGCCCTCCACGATCTTCGTCCTGACCCTCTCGCCGCGTAGCGGGGCCTCCCCGCATCTTCAATTCATGGCCACCATGACCAAATGTCTGGATGCCAATGGACGGCAGGCTCTGATGGCCTGCCGCACGGTGGAACAGATGCGCTGCGTATTGACCCCGGGATTGCTGGAAGGGGATTCATTCAGCGGCAAGTAACCGCCCGGGGAAAGTGTTCAGAGGCCAGTGTTCAGTTGGGGAAGTCCCACATGGTAGGGCAGGCCCTTCGACGGTGCACGGTGAACCCGTCCGAAAACATTTGCGGTTGAACCGGCGACGTGGCTAGTATGGATGCGATTGGACGTACATGTTATGAACCCGCCGGATGATGCTCAACCTGTGATCCGGGAAAAGCCCCGGAGCCTTGCGAATGTGTGGGGCCCGTTGGCCAGCATCGGGACGGTCATGGCCGTCTCCATGGCCATCTTTGGATACCTGGGATACCGCCTCGACAAGTGGTCCGACACCTATCCGTACTGGCTGATCATGGGATTGT
>MHBM01000298.1:0-2713 GCA_001804885.1 Lentisphaerae bacterium RIFOXYA12_FULL_48_11 | reverse complement strand
TCGGGTTTTATGATACCTGGAAATGGGTCCGGCATCTGGACCCGGGCGCAATCGGTCGACCGGCACCCCCGCCGGCGCCGAAGGACCCGGAATGATCACCAACGGGTCAGCGGACGTGGTTCTCGAGGTCGATGATGCCGTGCAGTCGGTCATCCTGCATCATACGGCGGACACGCCCTTCGATCCCGGGTCGGTGATGTCCCACCTGGTGCCCCCCTTCCTGACGCATCATGGCGCCATGGTGGTGCTTTCCGCGCTGGTGTTGCTGGCGTTGATGTGGTTCAGCGTCCGGCGGCGACCGGCAGCACCGGTGCCGACCGGGCTGGCCAACCTGGCCGAAGTGTTTGTGCTGTTCATCCGCGATCATGTGGCCATTCCCAACCTCGGCGAGGAGGATGGCCGCCGGTTTACGCCCCTGTTTTGCACCTTCTTCTCATTCATCCTGATCATGAACCTGCTGGGGTTGGTACCGTGTTTCATGGTGGCTACCAGTAATGTCAACGTGACGGGCGGCCTGGCCACGATCACGCTGGGATTCATGGTTTTCGGGGCCATGATCCGGCATGGGGTCACGGGTTTCTTTTCGAATTTTGCCCCGCGGGGGGTCCCGTGGCCGATCCTGTTGATCCTGGTGCCGCTGGAAATGGTCGGCTTGCTGATCCGGGCGTTTGCCCTCACCATCCGGTTGTTTGCCAACGAGCTGGCGGGACATCTGGTGCTGTTTTCCCTGCTCGGGCTGATCCTTGTATACGGATTAAGGGCACTGCCGGTGATCCCCCTGGCCCTGTTTGTCTACCTGCTTGAGGTTGGCGTGGCCTTGATCCAGGCCTATGTCTTCACCCTGTTGTCCGCCGTCTTCATCGGGCAGGCGTATGCACCGGAACACGGATAAACCCATGTTCATCGACATCCATGCACACGCCTACCGGGCCGGTTGTCCGGCGGCTGATGGAAACATCGTGTTCGCCACACCGGACGAGGTGCTGGCCCGGTATGATGAACTGGAGATCGAGCGCGGGGTGCTGCTGCCGCTGATCGGTCCGGAGACCTACCTCCCGCAGTCAAACGAGGACATCCTCGACATGTGCGAACGGTCAAATGGCCGGTTCATTCCCTTCTGCAACCTCGATCCGCGCGGCATGACCAATTCACCCTCCGCCCCGTTCAACCGCTGGCTGGACCATTACCGTACGCGCGGGGTGAAGGGCATGGGCGAGGTAATGCCCAACCTGCCGTTCGAGGATCCGCGTTGCCAGAACCTGTTTGCCCATTGTGAAGCCGCCGGGTTCCCGTTCATATTCGACATTGCCGACCGGATCGGCGGAACCTACGGGTTCTACGATGATCCCGGCCTCCCCCAGTTGGAACGCACGCTGGCCCGGTTCCCGACATTGAAGATCCTGGGACATGGGCCGGCTTTCTGGGCGGAAATCGGAACCCTGGATACGCCGGCGGACCGCGGCCGTTATCCCCGGTATCCTGTCCGGTCGGAAGGGGTGGTCCCGAAACTGTTCCGGCGATATCCGAACCTGCTGGGTGATCTTTCCGCGGGCAGCGGATTCAACGCCTTGTCACGGGATCCGGACCATGCGGCGCGTTTCCTGCATGAGTTCCAGGACCGCCTGTTGTTCGGGACGGACATCTGTTTTGCCACCCAGGCCCTGCCGCTGGCCGGATTCCTGCTCGACCTGCGGAAGCGGGGCCTGCTCAGCGAAAGTGCCTTCCAGAAGATTGCACGTGAAAACGCGATCCGCCTCTTGAACCTATGAACGTTCCCGCCCGGCCACGTGCGGTTGTCAGAACGAATAGCTGATATTGAAGTTGGCGACCAGATCGACATCGTACAGCCCGCCATCCTCGACATCCGGAAGCAGGTCATCGTCGGGCTGCCCGAAATAAGTCAGGGAGGCGCTGACGATCTTGTAGGTCACGCCCAGGGTGGCCGAGACGTTGGACAGGCCATCGTCGCCTTCATCAATCGACAGGTAACCCAGCGCGGCGGCCGTATTGATGGATAGGTCATCGTTGATGGTGAAATCGTGGCTGACGGCGGTTTTCACGTAGAGGGACTTGTCAATGCCGCCGTCGATCCCGTAATAGGCGGTGACCGTGGGCGCCAGCAGGCAATTGAGACCGACCGCCAGCGACACGTCGACATCATCGTCGATATCGTCGGTTTCGGGATAGGTGTAGGTGTTGTAACCGAGCGTGATGCTGGCCGCTTTGACCGGCAGGGTATAATACGTGTAATAATCCACCTCGGAGAACTTGTGCTTCTCAATGTCCAACACCGGGTAGTCGTTGAAATCGAAGTTGGCCCAGGTTCCGAAGGCGAGATCGCCGTACGTTTCCGGCAGGAAGCTGTTGACTTCCAGGGCCGGCTGGAGCACCCAACTGTCGTTGTAGGTTGCACCGCGGAAGACGTAGGCGCTGGCCACGTCCAGTGAAACGGCGGTGTTGATCGCCTGGCTGGCAAGCGGCGCCAATACGCACAGTCCGGTAACAACCACCGCCAGAAACGTCCGCATCCGATTCATGAATATCCTTTCCCGGCAACCGGCCGGCCTGTGAATACCCGCACATTCCTTAAGGTGCGTTGGGCCGAATCATACGCCGGGTGCCCGGTTTGTCACGGAGGAAAATCACCATCCGCCCGGCAACCCGGTTTGCACCGATAATATATTGACATATCATGATATATCAATATTATGAA
>MHBM01000297.1 GCA_001804885.1 Lentisphaerae bacterium RIFOXYA12_FULL_48_11 | reverse complement strand
ATTACGATACAAGTATACGAGAAGCCTGTAAGTGGATTCAATTTATAGGTTGTTAAGTATTCGTGAAGAAATATGGTAAACTAGGCGGGCAGTTAATTGGCGTATTAATTGTTTTTTAGTTGGCAACAAATAAACTACTTAAAACCTTTAGTTTCAATTATGCGTCCGAAGCGATTAACTATCAGACATTTCTCCTTACCTGTTGAATGGACGGGAATGACATTAAAACTTCCGTCCTCATTCATACTGCATTCCCTGATTTCAGGCAACTTTTCCAACTCGAATCTATCAGCCGAATAGTTAACGTAAAAGGGTAGATTGAATGCTTTAAAGGTTGGATACAGATCGGTTATCATGCGTCCTCTCAATGTATTGTCAGAACTATCAGTCGCACAACCCGAAACGAACATCACCAAGCCCAAGAGCAATAAGATATCTTTCTTAAATACTAGGTTCATTTAGACCAAAACTCTTTCTGCCATATCCAGACCCAGACAGTTTTCTCAGTGATGTTGTTGGTCTTAATAGTGCTTGGTTGTTCTTCCTGCATTTTCCTATCAGGCGAATCAGAATAATAAATAGCATTCTTCTCTTGTACGCTTTGCTCTTGAGGATGAGAAAGCCAGCCTATCGAATATTCAGCACAACCAGTAAAAAACAGACAACAAAGAAAGCTAAGGAATGCGTATTTCATTTTCCGTACTCTACCCCGCCCTCTAGCCAAACTCAAGTATGCCCTGAAATTTTCCTGCCCAACAAAATGACAGGAAAATATTCTGCGAGATACATCTAGCTAATTTAACGGGAATAGCAGAGGGTTTGAAGAAAGAGCGGCAGTTAGTATTTTCTAAACGGGCATTTAAATTCCCCATTTAATTGAAGGAATCAGTAAGGACGGTAGGGTTTTACCCCATAGCATAGATTTTAGCCCATCGTGTAAACTGTTTAAGCAAGAGCATAATGACTCAATGACAAATATAATTATAGAAACGAATATTCCGACCTTTGAGGAGTTTCAAAAACAATGGCTCAAGGAAATGGAATCGCTCTTAAGCAAATTCGTCAAGGATTCAGAAGCGTTTTCTATAGAAATGGAGCATTATCCCCAGACATTCCTCAAGACCTATAACATTCGAGGGAAAGATCGGCAGAACTTCCTGAAAGCAACACTAGATTATGTTGTCGAAATGAAACAACTGTCAGAAGCGAATGTTCTACGAAGGAATAAGAAGCTATTGGACAAGATATGGATAGCACAGGAAACAATATACCGAGTTGCTGAAAATCGTAATATTCCAATGAACAAAAAAGGAATGGCAGGATTTGTTGGATACTTGTTTCTTATGCTAAATCGGTTTCCAGATACCTTTTCTGAATTTTACGACATTAAATAGAATTCTCTTCATTTGCCATCTATGCGTTAGGGGTTTACTTCAGGTTTTTGAATGTGGCTACAATTTGTTCGTAAGTCACTGGTTTTTGCAACAGGGAATAATGAGTTTTATCAGTAATTAGTTTCTCGACTTCTTCTGGTATTGCGAACCCTGTACAGAATATAACAAAAGGCATTATCCGTTTTTCTTCCCTGCATATTTCCTGAATATCTATTAGAGCCTCATAACCACTTTTTTCCGGCATATTAAGGTCGAGCAACAAGACATCATAATTACCAGCCCGAAAAGTATCTACCGCCTCTACCCCGTTTACAACCACATCTACTGCACTATCCGATAATTCATTGAGGAAATAAGTTTTAAACAGTGCTCTTATCCCTTTTTCATCATCTGCAATCAGTATGTTCATATATGGTGCTTGTTATCTTACCCCGCCATCTAGCCAAACTCAAGGGTTGTTAAGAATGCTGGGAGAATTGATTTAAATGGCAGATTAAAAATTGAAAAGAAATTAAATTATTTTACTATTTTAAAGTACGGTGTTACAGGCACATGTTCACAGGTATCCCATACACCATCAACTTCAATAAGAATATCTTCAACATAATTGGTGGTGAATCTATTACTGTATTTCCAGACCCCATCCTTTTTAAGGAGCTGCTTACCATCAGGTGAATATACCCGGACAATGACTTTTCCGGGTTTGGGCTGTTCATAGTTCTCATAAATGAAATATTTGAACGTAAGATCTGTTGACGGGAATTTTGTTTTGTTTTCAAACCAAGTAGGCAGCGGTGATTCTTTTGACAAAGTAAGGATTGCGGATAAGCATCCAGAAGTTAATAGCAAAGCGAATAGGCACAAAATGACTGCAAGCTTCTTCATGGTTCTTCATCTTACCCCGCCCTCTCCCGAAACTCAAGTGCCGTTAAGATGCAGGGAGGGTATGCTATTAACTTGCCCGAACAGTGATGAGTGCTAAAATGCAGGACATAAAGGCAAATAAATGATATTCGATTCTGATATTACTGTTTGGATTATTTTGTTACTAACTCTTGACTTAACAATTACAAGCATCTTGATATGGCTTTTCGGTATCAGGAAATTCATTCACGAAAACGGGAAGGCTTGTGTAACAGCGGCTAGGTGGGGTTTATCTATATTGGCTGATTGGTCTGTAGCGTGGGACATTGGAAAAGACAAAGGCAAGATCCCAAGTTGTGCAAAATGGTTTCTCTTTTTACAGATCATTGAAATCTTACTCGTTATTTCTCTCGTAGTCACAGTAATGATCAGCAAGTAACTACCCCCGCCATCTAAACCCCGCCTTAAATGCCATACTAATTGATTTTAGAATGCCCGTTTAGAAATGACGAGGAGAGGGATGGGAAGAATGCCCAACATAAATACTCTGCTTCTTATTTTTCGGAATCGTTTGTTCTTTCTTGTTCCATTCTCTGTTTTTCGGAATCATTCGGGTTTAAGAATCCTCCGGGGCTACGATCCTCAATTTCCGCAATCCATCCATTTATCACCATTGCTAAGGGAATCACGATTATGAAGGTAGCGATGAATATATGACCATGTTTGCAAACGTATACCGAAACACTTATCAACAGCGTAAACAGCAGGACATACCAGAGAATCCATTTTCTGGTTGTTTTCATCTTTCCTCAATTTACTCCGCCCCCTTAATAAACTCAAGTGCCCTTAATTGCCCTTCTTCCCTGCCGTTAAATATTGCTAGAATCGCCAATTACTGTGCCGTTAGTTAAATGCCGAATTAATTGTTAAATAAATCATTAATTATCCTCCCACGTTTTGCTATTATTCATCCATGACCGCTACCAAGAAATCTATTATCGTTGTCTGCCTGCATCATAATTACGGCTTTGATGAATACAATCACCCTGTTCTCAAAAAGCTTGTTGAATCTTTTGAACCTGACTATTGGGAATTTCTGAATCCCGGCACAATAAGCATTTACTTCTGCAACACCACAGCAAACGCAACCAAGGCTGATACACTGGTTCGTAAGGCAAAGGAAGCAATTGCCACCGATGAAAGGCTCAGAGGCATTGGCATAGGTAGTTCAACGGGAGAAATGATAGTTCAGCTTACTTGGCGAGGTAAGATTAAGAAAGCTCCGTTGGGAAAGACATGGAATGAGGCAATTAAAAGGGCTGGATTGAACGGCAAGAAACCGGATAAATAGCTACAGCACCTTTCAACCTCCTCAACCTTACAATCAATTCCAAACCCCTTCTCCGTGGCTCTGCCTGTCTCTAAAATCGCCAGATGCCCAAACTCAAGCGCCGTAAAATTGTTAATTGCCCATTGATGGTGTTAAGAATGAAGGAAATGGATATTACATAATGAAATGCCTTGTGATAGGGAATGTGACCTTGTAAAGTTTTTATGGTCGTTGGGTCGTATGATGAAACGCCTACCTTATTATTGTGCTTGTCTGTTGGTTATTTTGCCTGCCATTTTGTATGCAGACACTCATTACGTTTCACCTTATGGAACAAATAACCCTCCGTATACAAATTGGGCTGATGCCTCAACGAATATTCAAGCTGCAGTAGATGTAACAGATACGGGCGATACAGTATTACTTACGAATGGTGTTTATGTTATTTTCAACCAAATCACCGTCTCAAAGGCAATTACTGTATGCAGTACTGGTGATCCAAGGCAGACAACGATATATGGCGTACAATGTGGACGTTGTTTCTCGCTTACTGATCCAAACAGCATTATTCGTGGATTAACATTGAAACCCGTTCTGAACCAATCCAGTGGTGGGGGCGTATATTGTAATGGCGGAGGCTTGGTAGAGAATTGCATTATTAGCAGTAATTTCAATTCTACTGCAGCCGATGGAGGAGCAATTTACTGCAACTGGGGTGGTACAGTAAGAAATTGTATAATAAGCGGGAATATTCTGATGAACGGAAACGGAGGGGGTATCTACTGCAATAATGGCGGTAGTATTGAGAACTGCACGATTGTAGATAATGTCAGCATAATGGGGTATGGTGGTGGCGTGGTGGGTGGCACCATAATTAACTCTATTATTTATAGCAACAGGGCTTTCTTATCAAACGGAATGAATTATTACACGAACGGTAGCGTGTCTTCACTTTCGTTTTGTTGTACTACGCCGTTAGCAGATGGTGAAAACAACAACACCAACAACCCTCTCTTTCTGGACCAAGCGGCTGGGAACTTCAGATTATTACCTTCTTCTCCTTGCATCGACTCTGGCACAAACTTGTCGTGGATGGTTGGGGCAAAGGATGTGTACGGACACGATAGAATTATTATGAATAAGGCGGACATGGGGGCTTATGAAGCGGGAGAACTCATTTGTGATTTCTCTGCTAACACGCAGGTTGTTTTCTCTCCATCTCCGATAACCTTTACCGCAGTCACAGGAGGGACAAACGTTTCAAATCTATATTACACTTGGAACTTCAATACTGATAAAACGAATATCGTTTCTGGTCCCAATCTTGCATTAATAACCAACCAGTACACGTCCGTGAAAAAGTCCTTCACTGTGTCGTTACTTATTAGTAATTCTACAGGAGAGTCATTCTCTCGTATTAGAGAGGGCTATATTACCGTAGGGGCTTCCAATGTATACGTCTCTCCGACTGGGGGAAATCTGTATCCATTTACAAATTGGAACGATGCTG
>MHBM01000296.1 GCA_001804885.1 Lentisphaerae bacterium RIFOXYA12_FULL_48_11 | reverse complement strand
TCGGGACAAAATGCGCCAGATCTACCTCTACTTTGAGTCCAAGCGTTTGAAGTCCACCGAGCTGGAGCTGGAGCACATCGATAAGTACCTTTGTCATATTGATGATGGCAAAGAGTTTAACCCGGCTGATTTTTCGCGGTACACGTTTGGCGGGCGTGATGTGCAGAAAAAGTTCGTGGAGGATTATGATAACCTTCCGGTCACGGTTCCGATTTATGGGCTTGCGGAGGGGAGGAACGCACGCGGCGGTTCCAACGTGTCAGGCAATGAAGTGCGGAATCTTGCGGTAAATGGGGACGCTTACACGTACCATCTGCGTTCGTTTCCTCGGGTGACTTCGAACTCGCATTACCGGTATCGGCCTGAGTTTTCGCCGAATTATGTGATTGATGGAAAGCGTTCGATGGATGGATACTGGCGGCCAGCGCGCCGTACGGACTTGTGGCTGATGGTGGAGTTCGGGCGTGAAGTGGAAACGGAAAAAGTGGTCATCATGCTGCACCAGGACGATGGACAGGACAGGACGTGGACTGATGCGGCGCTGGAGTTCTCAAATGGTAAAAAAGTGGCGGTGGAGTTGAAGAACACGTCGGAATCTCAGGAATTCTCGTTTCCGAAGCAGAAGTGTGCGTGGGTGAAGCTGGTTGATTTGCATCAATGTTTTCCCCTTGTGGATAATGGGATTGTTGAATTTGAGGTTTACGGGAAAGATCTGTGATACATCCCTGTAACGCAGATATTTAATTGAAGTTGGTTTGTCAACTGCCACAACAATGCTCAGATGAGTGGTGAAATCAGGCGGGACGAAATGATGGCGGTTCGTCGAGGATATCCATGATTTGCTGTGCGCAGTAGAGGCGATTGCGCTTTGCCGTGTCGATCTGTTTGAGTATCTTCAATGAGGCAAGTTTATCAACCCCCCTCTGTGCTGTTGTAAACGCTATGCCAAGCTTCTCGGCAACTTTCTTTACAGCGCAATATGGATTCTCTTCAAGTAAACTAAGGATGGCCAACGGAATTTTGCTGCCACCAGTTGTGCGTTGTCTCCAGTCATATAGCAGGCTGTTGATTCTTTCTGCCCTGCTCAACGCATCTTCAGACATTCGTGCAACACCATTAAGAAAATACTCGATCCACTCGACCCAGGCGGCTTGTCTTGTTACAGCAGCCAGTCGGTCATAGTAATCCGAACGAGTGGCTTCAAAAAATGCACTGAGATAAAGCAGCGGGGTGGGGAGGATATTTCTTTCGACGAGAAATAGCGTTATCAGAAGTCTACCAACACGTCCATTGCCATCCAGAAATGGATGGATGGCCTCAAACTGACTATGAATCATAGCGGCTTGAATCAGGGGTGGAAGAGATCTGTCGTGAAGAAAAGTCTCCCATGCGGCAAGACATGGCATAAGTTCGTCTACGGGAGGCGGCACATATGAAGCGTTCTGTAGTGTACAGCCCGGCGGACCTATCCAGTTCTGACTGCGTCTAAATTCGCCTGGTGTAGCACGTTCGCCTCTAACGCCCTGCATCAGTTTTCCATGCAACTCCGTTACCAGGCGTAGCGAGAGAGGCAGTTTTGACAATCGTTTGATTCCATACTCCAACGCTGTGACATAATTTCCGACTTCCCTTAGATCATGGGGGCTTCTTTCGACAACGGCCCCTGCATCGGCGGCCAACAATTCACCAAGGGTCGCCTGTGTTCCTTCTATACGGCTGGAAAGTACGGCCTCTCTCTTGATGAAAGGTCGCATAAGAAGGTGCGGGTTATGGAGCGTTCGGCCCTCTCCGGCCAGCTTACCGATCAGGCGGTCAGCATCTGAAAGGGAGCGCAGCAGGGTTTTAGAGAACTCTATGTCCGGAGGCAAAGGATGAGGCACAAAGGCTTCGTAATCGCCAGTGCATCGAACCATCTTTCCAGATCCATGTTCTCTGCTTCGCATGTTAAAGAATCTATTTCTTGCAGCGATAATAGTCAAGGTTCTTATTATCGAGTATATGTAATATCGAAAATAAGGTGTTTTGCTGTTTTCGCTATCAAGCTACCTGGAAAACTCAGCTTTTAGGACTGTTTATGGATATAAATATCTAGAAATTCAATTCTACAGTGGTTACAGCAATCTATGCGACTTAATCAAGGGCCCCATGTTGAATTTGTTTTACTGCTATCGTGACGAAGAAAATGATGAGATGAAACTGGAGAAGAGAAGGTTTCAGAGACGTCTTGAAGCGATGGGGATCACGCATAAGAGCCTTTATATTGGAAGTGATGGAACATGTTGCCTGAACCTGTCTGGAACAATTATCACGGATTTAGCGCCGCTAGAAAAGATCCCCCTGACACATCTCTGTCTTCAAGGCTGTTACGGAATAAAAGATTTTTCACCCCTGAAGAATATGGAACTAACCTGGCTCAATCTTACCCGCACAAACATCAAAGACTTAACACATCTCAGCGGACTACCGCTCTCGTACCTCAGGCTGTACTGGACATGGACATCGGATCTGTCGCCTTTAAAGGAAATGCCGTTACAACGTCTTGATATCCGATTCACTAAGATCACAGATCTATCACCATTGAGATATTTACCATTAAAGGAACTTTTCTTTTTCCCATCACGGATCACAAGGGGATGCAGGGCTCTTCGTGGCATAAAGACATTGACGAATATTAATCGCCGATCTGCTGAACATTTCTGGTCTCACCATAGCAGGTTATTGTGATTCCAGAACTGCCTGGCAAGGCGGATGGCGACAACAGGAACACTATCTCTGTTCTTGGTGAGTCCCAGGATATTCCGGTAAGCAGGTAGGTGAAAAGTAGGTGAAATCAGCCTTTGTTAAAAGAATGCTCAAATTCGCCGATGACCTGCAGGATTTCGTAAAAGTCAGGTATATCTCCAAAGAACATTTCTCCGGCTATAGCCTGGTATTCCTTTCCAACGCAGGCCGTAATTCTTTGCTGATACGCCTTCGACATTCGGTCTTCAGTGCTTCAAGCCCCAACATCCAAACGGCATTTTATTGGCAAGGAAGATTACGAAAGTTGAACCCATTGATAACGGCAAGCGGATTGAAATTGGCACTGATGATAAAACCCTGCATGTCCTAAGCGTTGATGATATGGTAGCGGTTGTTTAATCTACCCTCACGTTTGATTATTAATGGCTAGACTTGGGGGTTGACGATGCCTGATAATAATTCGTTTAATTTCAGCTTATAACCCAAAGAATTCAGTCTCTTGATGGCAATCTCTAGCTCTTTACTATTAAATAATTCACACCAAGGTTTAGTAAGGACAAGGGCTTCTACTGTAAGATCCAGCCTCTTCAGTGTAAATAGTTTTTCAAATCCCTCTGAAACAAACTTGGCATTTAGAAGGTGTTTGGCAGTTTTCAATCCTCCTTCCTTGGATATCATTTTCAAGAGGTAGGTGGCGTTATATTGGCATTCGGTCTTAGCACGATTGCAAATTGAGACCATTGCCTTAGTAAATTGTTTTTCAAGGTCTGCGAGTTTGTTGTCTTTCTCCTGTAACTCTTGTGCTTTCTTTTCGCTCGCCACTATTAATTGTTTTGAGTTTACCATTTACCATCATCCTTTTTGATAACTATACTCTAAGTCCAAGATATAGGCGAATACTAGTTCTGTAAATTAAACGTGCTTCCTGATGTAATCTTATACTCCTCTACGGGCATGTTCTTCCTGATTATTCCGCTGAACAAATGGGTAAGTCCATATGATACTGGTGTAACTATCAGGCAGGGGCCGTAGCATAATTTGTTTCTTTTCTCTCAAGGCGACCACAAAGACCTTCAGCAATCAACGGTAATACCAAGTCTACAATGCGCTTCTCTAACCAACTTGAGAGCCACGAAAAGAGCCACGAAGATTTGAGGGCGGGAAAAGTATGCGAATTTCCTAATGAAATGGTGGCGAGAGTCGGGATTGAACCGACGACACACGGATTTTCAGAACGCTCAAGTCATTTTTGGAAATAGTGCAATTCGTTAGAAAATACTGCAATTTCAAGTATTTATAAAAACCAACTACGTCAGACTACGGCAACTTACAGCATCTTCCGTCAACCTCAGAGCCACGGAAAAGCCACGAAGAGGGGATTTGGAAATGGTTACAAGGTTGGGGGAGATGTGTAACTATTCAACTGCTTTCAGTCTATAGAACATTGTTGAATCTATATCAATATTGTTCGTTATTACCATTTCTCCAAGTCCAGTCATGTTTGTGTATGGTTCAACATCAACCCAAGAAGCTGGAATTAATGTGGGTGTTTGTTGCAAGGTGTAAAACCATCCGTTTGTTGCTGTCCAGTTGAAGACAAGATTAGATGAGTCTGGTATATCGGAAGAAATAATCCGGTATCCATTGGTATCGGGATAAGCCCAAAAGATAGCCTCAATTGTATGGTTGCTCGTCACGTTAGAGAATAAATAATCATTGGTAGGTCCTATACTAATTCCATCAATTTTAACGTCTCGAATAGTTGGATACCCTACAGTATTGGTCATAACAAACGATAAGTTGTTTGAGACGAGAATGACCGTCCTGCCCAGCGGAGTGATTGATCCATGATCATATGATGAAGCATCAATTGCGACATATGGCGACTCATAAGCACCTATATCAATCACAGACGCTTGTACCCGATTGCTACCATCCAAATCTATTGAAAAGAAGGTGCTGTTGTTTTCTCCCGCATTGATGCACATAGAGTTGCTGCTTAAGTGAAAGTTTCTCGAAAGGATGCTAATAAAGCATGGATCGTTGGTAATGCTGTTTGTACCAAGTACTGTTGGGAACGTGCAGCAATATTTATAGATGGCTTCGTCAGTATCGTAATTGGAGTAATTGTTTGTTCCGGGATTATTGAAATAAATAATACTATTTTGAATTATCCCTTGATGATGATATGCATAAATGCCTCCACCCCATTCGCTAGCTGCGGTATTTGAGACAATTGTACAATTTACGATAGTTCCCGTAAAAAAGTCAGAAAATATCCCTCCACCACATTCAGCAGAAACATTCTCTGTAATCAAGCAATTCTCAATAAGACCGCCCTCATGACAGAAAATGCCTCCGCCATATCGAACAGCTAAATTGCCAATAATTTGACAATTACGCACTATGCCCCCCTGCATCATGAACACTCCGCCACCCATGGATGCCGA
>MHBM01000295.1:5213-26926 GCA_001804885.1 Lentisphaerae bacterium RIFOXYA12_FULL_48_11 | reverse complement strand
TCGACGTGACCGGCAAGGCTTTTACGGTGGAGGCTTGGTTCCGCAAGAACGGTGCCGGAGTATGGCGCGGCAACAATGATTCGCAAAATGGCACGCTGTTTTCCATTGGTTCAGGCTACTGGGACGGCTGGCGGTTAATGACGGCCTGTAAGGATGCGACGGTAGGTTTTGAGATCGGCAGGCCCAAGCCGGGTCATTCGGTCGGCATACATGCGTCGGGAACAGCCACTGATGGTGTGTGGCATCATCTTGTTGCAACTTGGGATGGTATCAAGATGAGGGTTTATATTGATGGCTTGCCTGTGGCCACGGGTGAATACAATGGTGATTACACTCCGCCGCCATCGCAGGGGGCGATGTTCCGTATTGGCTTTGCGAATGCAGGCGTAGGTTCGGTTATTCTGGATATTGATGAGGTAGCGGTCTATTCCCGCGCCTTATCAGGCGATGAGATTCTGAGACATGCATGTTTTTATACGTCGTTGTCTCGGAAGATCGTTGAACAGTTCCTGGTTGCGCATCAGTATTTTGACGAGAAGAAATACGTGGAGGCGGCCGATGAATATGGTGCTATTCTTAAGATGCGAGGAGTGCCTGCGGATCTTTTCCAGGCAGCAAGGATTCGCCTCGCGCAGAGCTTGCAGGAGCAGGGAAGATCCGAGTCGGCCGTTACTGAACTGGTAAGATTGCTGGAGAGTGACAGGGTTTCCGATGTTCACCAGAAGTCTGCGCTTGCAGGTTTGCTTCAGCTCGTTCGCCGTGGCGTGGGCGGTACAGTACCGGTCCTGATTTATGATCAATTGCTGTCAATGGCCGAGTTGACGGCGAAGGAAAAGTTTGATGTGCGTTTGAGTATGGCGCGTGGTCTTCGTCAGCAGAAGAATTACGAAGAGGCCGGCAGGGCTTATGGCCGGCTGCTGGAGTCAACAGAAGCTGGTTCGCATGACAAATTGAATGTTCGCATGGAACTTGCCCATTTGCATCTGGAAGCCGGCAACTTCGATGTTGCCAGGGCTGAATATGCAAAGGTGGTGGGTGCTGCCGATGTGGGGGCGCATTACCGAAGTATTGCCCAGTTAAGGGTGGCTGCCGGTTATGTTCTTCAGAAAAATAATACGATGGCGAAGGTGGAGTATGCGAAAGTTGCGGCAATGCCTGATGTGCCCCGGCATCACAAGTGGGAGGCGCAGGAACGGGTAAAGGAATTGGAAAGAATCGAGACTGGCGGCTCAGGGCGTGAGCCGGCGTTATCACGCACTGAAATGCCTGTCTTACCGCACCCGGCCGTTGAGTTGTTTGTCTCGCCGGAAGGTTCAGATACCAATACCGGTATAAAAAAATGTCCATTTGCGACGCTGGAGCGGGCACGCGATGAGATCCGAAAGTTAAAAAAGAACGGGCCACTACCGGCAGGCGGGGTAACTGTTTATATCCGTGATGGGGGGTACAAGGTAAGTCAAACATTCAAGCTTGCGGCAGAAGATTCAGGAACGGAAGGCGCACCGGTTGTCTATTGTGCTTATGGCCGGGAAATGCCCAGGGTTACCGGGGGAATAACTGTTGGCGATTTTACGCGGGTGACTGATTCTGCGGTTCTTGGGCGATTGCCGGAAGAGTCTCGAGGGAAAGTCTGGCAGGCTGATTTGAAAGCACAGGGTATTGGTAATCTCCCGGCTTTGGAGCTGAAGGGTACTTATGGGGCAAGATCCTGGAAACCGGTATTGGAGCCTTTCTTTAACGGGAAACCCATGGATGTTGCGCGATGGCCGAATGACGGTTTTGTTTCAACTGTTGATGTCCTGGGGCCTACAGACACCGACAAGAGGGGCAGGCAACATGCAAGGGGAGGTGAGTTCACATACGAAGGTGATCGCCCATTGCGATGGAAAGATGCATCAGATATATGGCTTTATGGCTATTGGTACCATGACTGGGCTGATTCTTATGAGAAGGTAACATCCATAGATACAGGACAGCGAATCATTACACTTGCGCCGCCGCTTCACACTTATGGATTTGCTAAAGGGAAGCGTTACTATGTCTTGAACCTGTTGTCGGAGATTGATCGACCTGGTGAATGGTATCTTGATCGTGGAAAAGGGATCCTTTACCTGTGGCCGCCATCCAACCCGAACCGTGCGGAAGTTGAATTGTCGATGTTCACGTTGCCTTTTGTGGAATTGACTGGCGTAACAAATTTAATGTTTCGAGGGCTGACCTGGGAGCTTGGACAAGGTAATGGCCTGCAGATCAAAGGCGGCGAAAGGTGCATTCTTGCCGACTGTACGATTCGTAATTTTGCGGGGGATGGTGTTACTGTGGAGGGTGGAAATAATCACGGTTTGATTGGATGTGATATCTACGCAATGGGTCGTGGCGGCGTGACCATGAGGGGTGGAGATCGCAGGACGCTGACGCCGAGCGGTCATTTCGTTGAGAATTGTCATATATACAATGTTTCTCGAATAGATCATACCTATACACCGGCCATACTTGTAAACGGTGTTGGTATGCGCATTGCGCACAACCTGGTGCATGATATCGGGAGCAGTGCCATGCGTGTAGAGGGTAACGATCATCTTGTCGAGTTCAACGAGGTACATGATGTTGTGAGAGAGTCGGATGATCAGGGTGGTGTGGATGTTTTTGGTAATCCTACCTACCGCGGCAATGTTTACCGGTTTAATTTCTTTCATGATATTGGCAGCGGACGTTCATGTGGACAGGCTGGCATACGGCTGGATGATGCAATAAGTGGCACACTGATATACGGAAACGTATTCATGCGTTGTTCGGAATCACTGTTTGGCGGTGTTCAGATACACGGTGGCAAGGACAACATAGTCGACAACAATATCTTTGTTGAATGCAAACAGGCCGTCAGTTTCTCACCCTGGGGGCAGAAGCGGTGGGAGCAGTTCCTCGGCGAAGATATGGCCGTGCGAGCCTTGAAGGCTGTGAATATTACCACGCCGCCATACAGCACAAGGTATCCGGAACTTGCCACGCTTCGTGAAAACGCCGATTCCAACCATGTCTGGCGGAATCTTGTAGTCAACTGTGGGCAATTTGCAGTTCGTGACCGAGGGGTGAATGATTTTGCAGATAATTATATTGCCGGATCCAGTGCCAAATTTTCAAATAAGACGGATGGCCGTTCAATGTTAAAGAAAGTAAGGAAGACAGTATCACAAATGGCCCCTGTTTCCATTCCGTACGATGAAATAGGCCTTTACGATGATGAATTGTCTGTGAACAGGCGAAGAAGATAATCTGAAGTTTATTATGTATTTAAATATTGCGTAGTTTTACAATAACAACTTGAGTTTATTAGTAGAATTGTGCCTTGACTGTTTTTTTCTGCGATAATCGTGGGAGATAGCGCTTGAAGCAGGACGACGACAATATTTATAAGCAAATCCTCGAGCTTGCACTTTCCGGATACTGGGACTGGAATATTGAGTCCGGGGATGAATACATGAGCCCTGCTTTCAAGAAGATGTTCGGCTACGAGGATCATGAACTGCTGAACAGAGTCGAGTCCTGTCAGAGGATGATCCTTCCCGAGGACCTGAATGGTGTTCTTGTTAAATTCAAGCGACACGTTGAGAGCAGGGGAAAGGTGCCTTATTACAATGAGGTACGGTATCGTCATAAGGATGGCTCCATTGTCTGGGTTTTGTGCACGGGCAGGGTGATTGAATGGGCTGACAATGGTGAGCCGAAGAGGATGGTCGGTTGCCACGTTGATATTACGCAACGCAAGAAGGCGGAAGAGAAGCTTGTCGAACTGGGGACGCGGCTGCGTACCCTTAGTGACAATCTTCCTGGCGGGTTGGTGTACCAGATAGATTCCGGCGCTGACGGTACTGATAGGCGGTTTGTGTACGTCAGCGGTGGTGTTCAACAACTGCATGAAGTGTCCGCTGAAGAAGTTCTCAAGGATCCCATGAAGATATACGGGCAGGTTCCCGCATCTGAACGGATCAGGGTGGCTGACCTGGAAGTACTGGCGCTGAAAAGTATGAGCGTGTTCAGCATAGAAACCAGTTTCGTTCTACCATCCGGACGTGTACGTTACGGGCTGCTTACTTCATCTCCCAGGCGTTTACCTAATGGCCATATCATATGGGATGGTGTTGAGATTGATATAACCGACCGAAAGATGGTTGAAGAGGCTCTGAAGGATAGTGAGTCGCGCCTTAGGGCATTCATGGATAATATGCCGAGCATGGTGGTTATCAAGGACAACGAGTTGAGGCCGTGCTATTTCAACCGGGCGTTTCTTGAATATTTTCCGGGTCGCGAGTGGCTCCACAAAACCCCGCACGAGACTTTTCCTAAAGAGATTGCGGATGAGATTCAGAAGGCTGATTTGAAGGCAATAAGTGAGAAGTTTATCTCCTACGAGGAGAAATGGACTGACAAGCATGGAGTGGAACGTACGCTTGATACCAGGAAGTTTGCAATACCAAGTGGAGATGAGTCGCCTTATCTTGGTGTCATCATTTCGGACATAACTCAGCGTAAGCAGGTAGAAGACGCACTTGCTGCGGAGAAGGAGAGACTGGCGGTTACATTGAGCAGTATTGGCGACGGAGTTATTACCACGGATAACAGTGGTACAATCCTGACAATCAACAAGATTGCCGAAGAGCTGACAGGATGGCCGGAGAACGAGGCTCGTGGAAGACAGGTTTCCGAAGTTTTCAACGTGGTTAATGAGATAACCCGGCAGAGATGCGTGAATCCTGTGGAGCAAGTGCTGGAGTCAGGGACTGCTGTCAATCTTCCTGATCATACGCTGCTCATAGCCAGGGCTGGAAGGCGTATACTTTTGTCCAGTAACGGAGCGCCTATCAGCGACAAGGATGGCAGGGTGGTTGGTGTTGTTCTTGCATTCCACGACATTACTGAGCAGCAAAAACTAATAGAAAGCGCTCAGCGTGCCGACAAGTTGGAGGCTATAGGTTTGCTGGCCGGAGGTATTGCCCATGATTTCAACAACCTGCTTGGCGGTATATTCGGATACATTGACATGGCTCTTTCTTCGTCAAATGCTTCTGATGTGGAGCGATGTCTGAATGCTTCTCTTAGCACGATTAATCGTGCGAGGGGATTGACACAGCAGTTACTTACATTCGCAAAAGGCGGTTTACCAAACCGGAGGGTTGAGCGTTTATTCCCTTTTATTCAGGAAACGGTTCAGTTTGCCATGAGCGGTTCGAGCATTTCTTGCAGTTTTGCGGTACCTAATGACTTATGGTTATGTAACATTGATAAGGGACAGGTTGGGCAGGTGATTGATAATTTAGTGCTCAACGCACAGCAGGCCATGCCTCTTGGCGGGAATATTGACTTGATGGCCAGGAATGTATCTCTGGGGGAGAAAGCCCACCCGGTCCTTGAAAAAGGTGATTATGTTCAAATATCCATAAGAGACCATGGCATCGGCATGCCCAAGGAGATCTTGCCCCGCATTTTCGATCCGTTCTTCACAACAAAACCCAAGGGGCATGGACTTGGTCTTGCCACATGTTATTCCATTATCAATCGTCATGGCGGTTGTATCGATGTTGAATCAGAGACTGGTGTCGGCAGTACGTTTCATCTCTACCTGCCTGCGGCGAGGAATGCTATTTCGTCAGATACGGTCGAGGTTGTGGTGGCGCATAAAGGCACTGGCACCGTCGTGGTAATGGATGATGAGAAGGTGATAAGAGATGTTGTTGCCGGCATGCTGAAGTCTTTCGGATATACCCCGGTTTGCATGACTAACGGCAATGATGCGCTTGTTTTTTTTGAGGCGGAAATCAAGGCGAATCGGAAGGTTAAGGCAATGATCTTTGATCTTACGATTCCTGGTGGAATGGGAGGCAAAGAGGCGATTACGGCCATCAGGAAAATCTGTAAGGAAACACCTGTCATAGTTGCGAGCGGTTATGCAGATGATCCGATAATGGCCAACCCGGAAGAATACGGATTTACCAATAGTATTCGAAAACCTTTCATGCGGGTCGAGATAGCAAAGATATTAAATGATTGTTTGAAGAGCCAGGAATAGCAACAACCCTGTGGTCGGCTGATGTTACGGGCAATGTTGTTTTCTCACGTGCTCTTTGGAAGATGGAGAGCTCCATGATAATACGAATTGTATTCTTCTTATCCATGACCGGTGTAATTTGCAGTGCTAACCTGGCTCCGGAACCCGAGAAATGGATAACGACTGCTCCTGTGAGCGCATTTCAGAAGAAAATGGAATGCGGCACAGTGTTGGGTGTTCGCGGTAAAGGTGATGACAGTGCTGCCTGGCATACTTCCGGTCTTAAGCTGGATCCAGCCTCTACATATATGATGCGATTCAGGTCCAGTGCGAACGGGGCTGGAACGATCATCAGTGGGTTGGAGAATGTGAACAGGGACTTTGAGGCTTCCGCCACTCCTTCCATCAATAGTTTTGCATTCCGGGTGCCAGATAAAGATGCTGCAACTGTAATGCGGCTTGGCCACTGGAACCTCAAGGGAGAGGTTGTCTTTGATAAAATTGAACTTTATCCGGTTAAGGCGATTCACAGGTGTCAGGGTGATATGGTTCTTGGGGATGGGGAGAGGATCGAAGGCGGGATCTATACTGATACGCATTCAATGAATTGGCGAGGTTCGACGATTCACCGGACTTTGTGTAAACAGAAGGCAAGGTTTAATTCCAGTCGCTGGTGTTTTGGCCGTGGGGATGAAATCATATACAAACATGTTTTACCTGTGGATATGCTTTCTGGTGAAGTTCGCATTAATGTCAGCTATCACACGGCCGGTTCGCTCGTTATCAATGTCAGCAAGGACGGGAAAGACTGGGTTCGCGTTTCAGAGGTGACGAAGCAGGATAGTGTTGAAGCGAAATTGCCGGCAGGATTGTTTCCCGCCAGGGAGATTTACGTTCAAATTCAGGGCGAAGGCGACAGGGCTAACCTGCAGGTAGATGCGTATACCTTCCGGGCCGGGACTAAAGAAACTTCAAATTATACGGGGCGAACTGTGCTGGTTGAAGAACGGATGATTACGCCTGGCTTACGTGTCACGCTCGAAGGTGTGGATGGTGGCATTATGTTGCATTGGTTCAATCTTGTTGATTCGGCGAGGAATCTGGATCTTCAGGTTGAAGCCGGGGGGATTACCCGGTCATCGTGTTCTGTGCGTGTTCCTGCAAATGGCGAAGCGTTCTCGATGGTGGTTATGGAGCCTGTAATGTCTGCCCAAAAGCAAAGGGTTACCTGTACTGATCCATTATCCCTGCCGGCGGGAGTTCATCCTGTCAGGATTGCAGCAAGTGACGGGAAGTCCGTCGTTTGCGAGTGGGGTAGCGAAATAAAGTGTAATGTTCTTTCGGAATCAGCGTACGGGAAGCGATGTGATGGTAAAGTTCCAGGTTTGTCTGCATGGTGGTGTGAAAGCGCCTGGAAAGTGGGGGCGCAACGTGGGATTCCGGCTGGCCGACCGGCCAGGCTCCTGATTGAGGCTGCGCGGGGGGAGTACGAGGCCGTGCAACTGGTTCTGAATGCAGAAGATGGCGAGCGGACCTTGCAGTCTGTGGATGCCGGTGAACTGAAATGCGGTCGTGCGCGCATTCCTGCTTCGGCGGTAAGTATTTTTGAAGTTGCAACCGCGCGGGTGGAGAATCCAAGCGATTACCTGGGAGAGCCGGGTGATTATCCGGATCCGCTGCCTCCGCTTGTTGTGCCTAAGAAGCTTTCTTCCTGTTCCAATCAGGCGCTCTGGGTGCTTGTGCATGTGCCGGATGATGCGAAGGCGGGGGATTACCGCGGTGAAGTAAAAGTGAAGACGGATCTCGGCGAGGGCAGGATTAAGGTGCAGCTGCATGTCTTTGATTTTGCGATGCCCAGGGAAACGCACCTGCGTAGCGGGTTTGGCCTGAGCCCTCACATGATCAAACGTTACCATCAGCTGAAGAACAGGGAGCAGGAGCTGGTTGTTTATGAAAAATATTTACAGTCTTTTGCCGAGCACCGCATAGCGCCTTACTCATTTTCCGAGTATTCCCCGCTTAAAGTCAGTTTTGAAGGAAAGGATAAGGATCGAAGGGTTGTCATTGACTGGACTGCGTTTGATGTTGCGGCCAGAAAATATCTGGACAACGGTATGTTCAATGCCTTCATGCTGCATATCAGTGGCCTGGGCGGTGGCACGTTCTTTGAGCGGCATGCAGGTGAGTTCGGCGGATTCAAAGCGGGCACGGTAGATTATGAACGACTCTGGGGAGATTATGCCAGGCAGCTTGAGTCACACCTTAGTGAAAAGGGCTGGCTGAAGCATGCCTATGTCTACTGGTTCGATGAACCGGACAAGAAGGACTATGAGTTTGTGAATGAAGGCATGGACAGGATAAAGAAATATGCTCCTGGCCTGACAAGGCTGCTGACTGAACAGGTTGAACCGGAATTGACTGGTCATGTTGACCTCTGGTGCGCGCTGACACCGCACTGGACGCCAAAACTTGTCCAGGAACGACGCGCGGCAGGCGAAGAGGTCTGGTGGTATATCTGCTGCGGGCCGAAGGCGCCTTACATCGGGGAATTCACGGAACACCCGGCGGCGGAGATGCGTATCTGGCCGTGGCAGTCGTGGCAGTACGGGGTGCAGGGAATACTGATTTGGGAGACAACTTACTGGACAAGTTCGACCGCTTTTACGAATTCATTGCAGGATCCATGGCTTGATGCAATGGCATATGTAAGTGGATACGGAGTCAAGCCTGGATCGAAACAGTTCTGGGGCAACTGCGATGGCCGGTATCTATATCCGCCGCGCCGTGATCCAAACCAGGCCCATGAGCCCTGCCTGGATGGTCCGATTTCATCTTTGCGCTGGGAAAATCTCCGGGACGGCATGGACGATTACGAGTATTTCTATATGCTCAAACAGCAGATTGAACGCGCACGTGGCAAGGCCGGTAAGAAACTGATTGCTGAAGCCGAAAAACTGCTGGTTGTTCCTGAAAATATTTCAAAGGATACAACACATTTCACGTTTGATATACGACCTGTGATGGAACAGCGCAGGAAGATTGCAGGGATGATAGAGAAATTGCAGAGATACTAAATCGCTCTGTTAAACCTTACGTGTTTTGTGGAGCAGTTGGAATATTGAGTTGGGCTGCTTCTGTAGTGTACGCTGTCACAGCGTATTTGTTCGGCTGGTGACAGCCGACTCTACAATTCGGGTCAGCCTAAGAGAAAAAACATGAAGCATTGTCTTGTTAGATTTACGCTGATCTTCGGTTTGTTGGCTGCTGTTTCGGTGCAGGCTGCGGATGATTCGATCCCGCATTTACAGACAAAGGGAAATGCGACGCAACTGATTGTTGATGGAAAGCCGTTTGTAATGCTTGCCGGCGAGCTGCATAACTCATCAGCATCGGGTGTTGAGTATATGCGCAGTATCTGGCCGCGTCTGAAGGTTCTTGGCCTCAATACGGTCCTGGCGCCGGTAAGCTGGGAGCTGCTTGAGCCCGAGGAAGGCCGGTTTGATTTTACTTTTCCGGATGAGCTTGTTGATCTTGCCCGCAAACATGATCAGAAGCTTGTGTTGCTCTGGTTTGGTTCATGGAAGAACGGCGTGTCAAGTTATGCGCCAGGCTGGGTTCTCAAGGACACAAAACGGTTTCCACGTGCCAGGGGCTCGAGTAATCAAAATACGAAGGATATTCTCTCAACACTCAGCCAGGCCAGTTTGGCCGCCGATGCAAAAGCGTTTGCCATGTTGATGAAGCACCTGAAGAAAATTGATGGCAGGCGGCACACAGTGATAATGGTTCAGGTCGAGAACGAGGTTGGCATCAAGCCGGAAATCCGTGATCTTTCTGATGAGGCCGGCGCTGCATATGGTGGAGAGGTGCCGCAGGAATTGCTGGCTTACCTGGCAAAGAACAAGGAAAGGTTGCATCCTGACCTCCTGGCCAGATGGAGAAAAAGCGGCTTTGCAGGCAAAGGAAGCTGGGCTGATGTATTTGGTAGCGGGCCGGAGGCGGAAGAAGTGTTTTCGGCCTGGAATTATGCGCGTTATATCGACCAGGTTGCCGTGTCCGGCCAGGCGGAATATCCGTTGCCGATGTATGTTAATGCATGGCTGGCATCCGGATTTGGTACGTATCCATCTGGCGGACCTGTTGCGCACATGCATGATGTCTGGAAAGCTGCGGCGCCGCATATCGCCGTGCTTGCTCCGGATATTTATGTGGGTGAGTTCAAGGAAGTATGTGCGGCTTACAGCAGGGGTGGGAATCCCCTGATGGTCCCTGAGGCAAGGAAAGATGATGAGGCCGCGGCACGTGCATGGTGGGTTATTGCCCAGCACAGTGGCCTTTGTTTTTCGCCATTTGGAATCGACAGTATTCGCGAAGATCATCCGCTTGTCGGTACGTATAATATTTTGGGTCAGCTCATGCCTTTAATAACCGAAGCGCATGGCAGCGGAAGGATGATGGGCGTGTATCAGCAGGGAAATGAGCAGAATCCGCCGGTTGCGGAACTCGGCGACTGCAGTGTGAGGGTGAATTATGTTTCGCGTCTGCCTGAAAAACATCCGCCGGTGGGGGGAATTGTTATCCGGACAGGAGCAGAGGAACTGATTGTTGCCGGATACGGTTTTTCGTGCCAGTTCCAGTTGAAGACTCCAGGTCCGCGCAGTACAAGGATTCTGAGTGTTGAACTTGGGCATTTTAATGAGGCCGGCAGATGGGTTCATGAACTATGGCTGAATGGTGACGAAACCGGCGCAAATGGCGCCGTGAAGATTCCACCCTTCGACGCCAATGAAAGACTGGGCATTTCACGTCCCATGATTCTAAAAGTTAAGTTATATCGGCACGATTGATACCTTATAAAAGCGTTATTTGCTTGTCCTTTTTTGGCCAGAAAACATCGATAATCGTGTCATTTGGCAATATTGCCAACGAAAAAATAAACATATTACAGCCAGTATGAGTACATTTAATAATGTTGTAGTTGTTTTACAACAAATGTTGTAGTATATTTACAACATTAAAAGAGGAGATTGTCATGACTGGAGTGGAAAGCAAAGCAGTTACTTTTGGGCCTTATTTCAAAGTGCTTAGAATGGAAAAACGGATTACCTTGAGAGAATTCTGTAGGAGAGCGGGGGCAGATCCGGGAAACATAAGCAAACTTGAACGTGGTGTGTGGCCACCGCCTCAGGATAAGGATATATTGGAGCGTTATGCCAGGGCATTGGATCTGAAACCGGCAACAGACGAATGGTATCGTTTTTTTGACTATGCTGCGGCCGATTGTGGAATAATTCCTCAGGATATCATGTCGGATGAAGAAGTTGTTAAGGTTCTTCCCGTATTATTCCGTACCTTAAGGCGTGAGAAACCAACAGAAGAAGGTTTGAATCGTTTGGTTACAAAGCTGAAGAAATCGTGAGTTCATAATGAAGTTACCAGTTCGTCCTGTCTACACATGGAAAGAAATTGCAGAGAAAGCAAAAGAGTTCTCCGACAAATATCAATTGTCACAACGAAACTATCCATTGGATGTCGAGGAGATAGCTGAGTGTGACCTGGGGTTGGAAATACGAGTTGTGGCCGGCCTCATGGAGGAGTTTGATTCTCCTGCGCAGATTGCACCTGGCGACAGTTATCCAATCATAACCGTTGATGCGGATCAGTACCGTCAGCAAACTACGTTCTACCGTTTCTCCCTTGCTCATGAAATTGGTCATTACGTTCTGCATCGAGAATGGCTTGAAAAAGTCTGGCGGATGGTTAAATCCATAGACACATGGAAACAGGTGATTATGGCCAGATCAGAAGATGATTATAAATGGATTGAGGCTAATGCAGAGGAGTTTGCATCGTATCTTCTTGCGCCCGAAGACAAGTTTGAGCCAGTGTTGAGGCAACAGCTCTTGCTTCTTGAAAAGATTTCGGCAGCTTTACAAGCTGAAGATATTTTGCCCTATATTGCCAATCCTATAGGAGAATTCTTCGGCATGAGTAATTCCGCAGCTCAGGCAAGAATTCGCAAGAGTTCACAATGGAAACAATTTTGTGAGAAATTAAATATTATGGAGTAAAATGTTATGAATAATGGAGTGCAGTTCCTGAGTGTACGACTGGTTATGTTTTTTTCATTATTAATTGCCAGTATGATTCATCCTGGCAACGCCTTGGCCTTCAAGGTTTATATATTTACCGACATGGAAGGGTGCAGCGGGGTTACGGGGAGTGGGCAGATAAGCGGCACTCGTGCGGAGGAAGGCAAACGGCTGATGGCCGAGGACATGAATGCATGTATAGCCGGCTGTTATGCAGCAGGGGCGACGGAAGTTGTGGTTCGTGATGGGCATGGCGGGGGCACGAATGTGAATGTAAAACTGATCGATCCGCGTGCGAAGCTGGTCCGGGGTTCAACACCGGGAGTGCGTTTCAAGGATTTGGATGGTGCGGAAGCGCTAATCCTGTTGGGTTATCACGCTATGGCACTGACACCTGGCGGTGTTCTGGCTCATTCCTATTCTTCGGCTTCGATCCAGGGAATGTGGTTGAACGGACGTGAAGTGGGTGAAATAGGCGTGGATGCTGCCATTGCTGCGGAGCACAAGATTCCTGTTGTAATGGTTTCTGGCGATGACAAGGTAGCCGCTGAGGCAAGGGCGTGGATTCCAGGCGTTATTACATGCGAGACCAAGAAAGGGACGGGTCCACAGAGTGCGGTACTGGTGCCGGTGGAGGAAGCGCACAAGCTGATCAAACAGAAAACGGAACAAGCCCTCTCCAGGCGCAAGGAAATCAAATTGATAGAGGTGAAATATCCGGCCACGCTCCGCTGGGATTATCTTCCCAAGGGATCGCTGCGTACGCATAATCCTGCGTTCAAGCCGGTTGACAATCCGCGACGTGTTGAAAAGACTGGTGACTCGGTTGAGAAGTTGCTTGTGGGAAAATAATAATGATGGAGCCGAAGGAGTGAGTACGCTGTTATGAGAAAATTATGTTATATGGTCATGTTTTCCGGATTGGTTGCTGTTACTTCATGCACTTTTAATTCACATAAGGTATCGCATGTGCCGGCGAACCGGGCGCAGGTTGACCTGCCCGGACAGAGGGCTGACGGATCCGTTCTGCTTCCGAATCAATGGTCATTGCGTCCTGCCGGCAAGCAGGTTGTGCTGGAGGATTTTCCAGTCAACATAGCCGTTCATCCTGGCGGTGTGTATGCGGCGGTGCTGCATTGTGGTTACAGCCAGCATGCTATTGTTATAGTAAGAATCGCTTCCGCAGAAGTTGTTTCACGCGTTGCATTAGATGAGGCTTTCTATGGGCTTGAATTTTCTCGCGATGGGGGGACGCTATTCAGCAGTGGTGCAGGTGGAGAGGTTGTTCACAAGTTCTCGTTCAAGGATGGTTATTTGGCTGATCACAGTGAGATGGTTTTGCGTAACGTCAAGGAGCGTGGTGTGCCGTCCGGGCTGGCTGTAGATGACGAAACCAGGCGTGTTTATGCTGCTAATTTGTGGGGACACCGTATTACCCAGGTTGACCTGGCGGGCGGTACAGGGCCAAGGGATATTGCGCTAAGAGAAGGTGTATCTACAGTTACTTCCGGCCTTGTCAAACCTTCGTCCGATAGTGATATTGCGGCTGCCACAAAGCGTGCCGAGGCATTGCTTGATCCAACAGCTCCTGGGGATCCTTTCCCGTATGCCTGTCGGCTCGATGAGCGGAAGCAACGTCTTTATGTCAGTCTTTGGGCGCAGGCTACTGTTGCTGTTATTGATCTTGGGACCAGTTCTGTTATTGCCCGCTGGCCAACGCAGGAACATCCAAACGAGATGCTGCTGTCGGCGGACGGTAAACACCTGTATGTTGCCAATGCCAACCGAAATACAGTCAGTGTGTTTGATACAGAGAGTGGAAAAGCCATTGAAACGATCTCGGCGGCGCTCTTTCCAAATTCGCCCCCTGGCGCTACCCCGAACAGCCTTGCCATGACACCCGACGGTAAAATGCTTTTCATTGCCAACGCCAACGTCAACTGTGTGGCAGTGTTTGATGTGAGTATTCCCGGGAAGAGCCGTTCACTGGGGTTCATCCCGGCGGGCTGGTATCCCACGAGCGTCAGGGTTACGCCTGACGGTAACCGTCTCCTGATTGCCAACGGCAAGGGGATCATACCCAAGAGCAATCGTCATGGTCCTAACCCCGGAAGGGAACCTCCGGGCACTGTCATTGAATACATTGCGAAATTGCACAGGGGGACTTTGAGTGTTGTTGATCTTCCGCGTGGTACAAAACTCGAGAAGCAGATGAGTGTCTGGACAACGCAGGTATTGAAATGCAGTCCACTTCGTGAGGATGCCGGTGTTACGGTGGAGCGCCCTGAAGGTAATCCGGTACCCGGCCGTGTGGGTGATCAGGGCCCAATCAAATATGTCATGTATGTTATCAAGGAGAACAGGACTTATGACCAGATGTTGGGTGACATGCCGGAGGGCAATGGTGATCCGGCTCTTTGTATTTTTCCTGAACACGTGACTCCCAATCACCACAAGCTGGCGAGGGAATTTGTGCTGATCGATAATTTCTATGTCGACAGCGAGGTAAGCGCGGATGGCCATGAGTGGACAATGGGGGCATATGCCACTGATTTTGTAGAGAAGCATTGGCCTATGAGCTACGGTCATGGAAGGCGTGGCAAATATCCATATCCCAGTGAGGGTAAGCTCCAAATTGCTTTTCCTGCCGGTGGGTACCTTTGGGACCGTGCCCGCGAAGCTAATGTTACATACCGCAGTTACGGAGAGTTTGTAGAGAACGGCAGGAACAAGACGGATCCCGCCTATTCGCGCGTGAAAAGTCTGCAGGGGCATTTCGATGAATGGTACCGTTGCTGGGATCTTGACTATCCTGATGTCAAGAGGGCCGAGCGATTTATTTCTGAGCTGCAGCGCTTTGAGAAGGAAGGCGAGATGCCACGATTGCAGATTGTCCGGCTGGGTAACGATCATACTTATGGAACAGCCACCGGGAAGCTGACGCCGGTGGCACAGGTGGCTGATAATGATCTTGCACTAGGAATGTTTGTAGAGGCGGTCAGCCGTTCGAAATTCTGGTCGCAGACGGCGATATTTGTGCTGGAGGATGACGCCCAGAACGGATCAGATCACGTTGACTGCCATCGTTCACCGGCATATGTGATCAGTCCGTATACCAGGCGCGGGGCTGTGGTTTCGACGATGTATTCCACCAGCAGCATGCTGAGAACGATGGAGCTGATCCTCGGGCTGCAGCCCATGTCCCAGTTCGATGCTGCCGCTGCACCAATGTACAGTTGTTTCCAGGCCAAGGCCGATGCGCGACCGTACAAGGCTCTGCCGGCAAACGTGGATCTCAATGCGCGTAATGTCAAGACCGCGTGGGGTGGAGAGCTGTCGGATAAAATGAATTTTGCCAAGGAGGATGCGGCGGATGACCTGCTGCTTAATGAAGTAATATGGCGTTCTGTGCGGGGGGCTGGCAGCCCGATGCCCGCTCCTGTACGTGCGGCCTTTGTCCGTATAGCGAAGATGAATGACGACGACTGAAAGTTCTCAGTCATTGATCCAAGAGCCTGTATTCACCGTAATGTTAATAAGTCAAATCACCTATCACCTATTGGCTGGCAGATCGTAAATCGTTCTCATTGCAGAAGGATAGATGTCGGCCAGGGCGTCTTCGAATCTGACATCGGGGCGGAAATGGGGTGAGTTGCTGTGGGACAGATTCTTCATTCCCCAGTATGAGCCGTAATATTGGCAACTTGCATCAAGCCAGTTTACGATCCTGATGAATTCTTCTTTCTGGAGTTTTGTATCTTTGTGTTTTTCGCGCAATGCTTTTACACGCTCCGACATTTTTGATGCGTTGTTGCCAAATTGTTCAAAATGCGGTTCGAATTGGCCGAAAGTGGCAGCGAGAATGCTCGAATAGGCGCCGTAATAGTAAGGCGGCATGTATTCCACATTGGCGCGTATGTCGTTTTCGTTTGCCTGTACCCCGACAAGAGTAAACTTTCGTTGTTTGCTTCTGGCATCCCCAATACCCAGCAGATTCTCGTACGAGTTGCAGTACAGGCGTGTCAGTCCACCGGTCAGGTCCAGTTTTTCCGGAGCCTTGTCGGATGAGTCGTGACATTTTATGCAGTATTTGTTCCATATGGGTTGAATCTGTCGTTCGTAATCGAAAAGTTTTTGACCGGATGAATCGCCGGGTTGTGGGCCTGGCATAACAGGTTCTCGTTTCAATGCACTGGCGACTGGCATGGCGGCAGTCTTGCCTGTACGGGAACGTTCGTGACAACCGACGCAACTGCGCGTTTCGCCCGGCATATAGTTGATATAAGTCCGCTCGGTCTGGATGGCCATATAATTCTCATCCAACAGCTGGAAATATATGTTACGACCGGCGGGGACATAGAAGCTGGCTGACCCGTCGGTGTTGACCGGTATGATGCCATGCTGGGCGTGCATGCCAAGTATGTATGGGCCAAGTGTGGTATGGGCCATGCCCTCCTGGTCCCCTTTCCATCTGTTGCGTGCAGTCCATGGACGAGGCGTCTGTTCCATAATCCTAAGGTGTTTCACAGTGTTTTTTTCTACGCCATTAAGGCCTGCATAAACGTCTGTGACGATACAATGCGCCAGATTCTTTTCGGCCAGATTTGGCTGGACTGAGGTGACTGTTCGGGGTGGTATTGGGCGCGTGACCAGCGGATATGGATGCCAGCAGGAGATTTCTTCATCTCTATACAGGGTGCTGCCGTTACCTTGTTCGTCCAGCAGCGTAAGATCGTATCCTTTCGGGTCATGCCACGGCAGGCCTTTTGGCTTGTGCGCTGCCAGGAAAAATGTTTCTGAGATTGGATAAGGGTCTTTGAAAAGGCGGCCTGGTTCGCCCGTACTTTCATTTACCCATTTGTTGTCCACGCGAAAGGTGAATCCGCCATGTGTTTGTGCGTCGACGTCTTTCGTGATGAGTTTCATGGTTTCGCGGTTGCGTGTATCTTCTCTCGTGTCGATAACAACAACTGTGCCGACCCCATTGTTGGGGCCCCAGTGTGAACATCCAAGGAAGCAGATCTTGTCAACGGTTCCAGGGATGGGGCGGCCATAGAGCATTGTTTCCGGGTCAATGATGTTATTACCGTAGACTTCAGAGGTTCCTGTGCCATCCGAGTGCATTGCCCAAAGGCATTTGACTGCACCGGCTCCCTTGCGGTTGTATTCCCATCGCATGTAAAGCACCCGCCCGTCAGGAAGTACGGCCGGTGAAAACTCGCTTACGGGATTGAAGCTTAACCTGCGTATGTTACTACCGTTACTGTCCATGCGATACAGGACTGTTGTTGTATAAACGTCGGCCCCGTTACAAAGGGTACTCGTGCGGCACCTGGTCGAGGTGAATATAATGTTACCATCAGGGAGGTAACAAGGTTGCATGTCATTGCTACCGTAACCATACAGGCGTACCAGGTCCGCTTCATCATCCTCCGGGAAAGTCAGCTGGCGGAGGTTGCTGCCGTCAATATTTATTTCATAGATCCGGTAACCTTCCCGTGCAGATCGCTTGTAATCAAAAACGATTTTTTTGGCGTCGAATGAAAGGTCAAAGCGGTTAACCACTCCGGTTCCGAATTGCGGGACAAGGTCGCTCACTGCTCCTGTCTTGAGATCCAGGATGCAGAGTCCTCCACCTGGAGTCCATCTGCTGTCGATATGTTCTGTGTAGACGTGGCTGCATGTGAGTGTGAATCGCCGCACAAATATCAGTTTTTCAATACCCTTGTCTCGGAGAACTTTTGCCGCTTCTGCATTAAAATGGTGTGGAGCCCTGTCGGCCGGGGATAGGTTTTCCGTGACTGGGGCAGGGCTGGTACGTGGAAGTTTTGGCTTAGGTAACTTTGGTTCGATATCCGTAACAAGGAACTCGGAGCTTCCATTTCTCCCTGCTACAGCGTCAATACCGACTTGTGCCTCGAAGCGTGTGTATTTCCCATCCAGCTTGAAGTGCAGAATCGAGGGTGCGTGTGCCCAGAAACCCTTTGTGAAAGATTTTCCATGAATGTTAAGAGGTTGCTGTCCTTGTCCTGTATTGACCAGGAGCATGCCCCAGCCGACCTGAGTTTTGTGTGGTTTGAGATCTGATAAATCAACAGCTTTGCCATCCTTGTCGAATAGCTTCGGGTTTGCCCAGATGGCCTGATCATAGTTATAGGTATCGTTGCCGATGGTGGCAACGAGAAACAGGTCCTTGACTCCGGTGATATCCGCGACAACAGGCAGGGGGGCATCTCCTCCCTTTATTACTCTGGTTTTTACGGGTTCAAAGGCCGTTGCTTGTTGCGATGTCAGGATTATTGTTGCCAGAGTTGCAACTGCTACGAAAAAGAACGAATCTGAGTCTCTCATGGAGTACCTCATGAGTTTTTATCGAGTTGTTGTTTGTTGCCTGTTGTGTGGGTGTTGGTTTCACTGTTAAAACCGTATCCCAGTCGTTTGGAAATCTGTGCGGCATGTTCGCATATGAGTTTGCCTATTTTGACAAAGGATGCGGAGGGGACTCGCTCAGCAGGTCCTGTTATCGTCAATGCGGCTACCGGGTAGCCCTGGTGGTTGAAAATAGGTGCAGCGACGCAATGGACGCCGTCCAGAGCTTCGGCGTGATCCACTCCGTAACCAGTCTGCTTGACTTCTTCAAGGGCTTTCATGAATTTCTCGCGGCTTACGATGGTATTTGACGTCATGCGTTTGAAAATTACACCTTTAAGGGCGATTGAACGTTCGTGCTCCGGAATGAAGGCCAGGATGGCCTTAGTGGATGCTGATGAGTAGATCAGCTGGCGTGTGCCCGGATCGCAAACAAATCGGAAAGAATGCAGTCCCTGCACCTGTTCCAGGACTATGCCTTCACCTTTATCGAGAACGCTTATTACAACTGTTTCCTGGACTATGTCGCGAAGGCAGCGCATGACATCGATAGAAGATTCAATCAGGGTTTTGTCGTGGGCTGAACCGTAAGAGAATGTCGCCATTTTCCGGCTCAGCAGATAGCGGAATGTGTCGTCATTTCGTGTGATGTATTCATGAGCGTCCAAAGTATTCAGTATGCGATAGACTGTATTTTTAGGGAAATGCAGTTCCCTTGAGATTTCGCTGAGAGTGAGGCCCTGCGGGTGCAGGCGGAGATGGTCCAGGATTTCGAGAGTGCGGTGCAGTATAGGTACGCCGGCGCCATTTCTTGCTTTAAGAGTCTTTCCGATTGTCGATGTCATTGTTTTCAGCGGTTCCTTAGATGGTCTTACGTTCCTCTATTGGTACAGTAAAAAAAGAGAGAGGTCAAGAGGATCTTTCAATTTCTTTGCGGAATAACGGGCGTCGTAATAATCACAACATTCCGGAGTTGCAGTAATCCGTTTTTTTTCATCTTGGACTATTTGACGGAATTGTCTAGCAGGCTCGTGACCGCCATGACGATGAAATTATTATTGCCTCCAATACCGCCTCTTTGTTAGCTTCACCCGGATTTTACACATAAAATGAAAAACAAGCGGAGGTCTTTGAATGAGCGATAATCTTGCCAATGACCAGTCAAACAAAGTCATCCCCAAACAAATCCTTTTCCCGTTCATCCTAGTAACATCGCTCTTTGCAATGTGGGGCTTTGCTAACGATATCACCAACCCCATGGTGGCAGCCTTCAAAAATATACTTCTGATCAGTAATTTCGAAAGTTCACTTGTCCAGTTTGCTTTCTACGGTGGTTATTGCGTAATGGCGATTCCCGCTGCTCTGTTTATAAAACGTTACACTTATAAAAAGGGTATTCTTCTTGGCCTGTTTTTGTATTCAGCTGGTTGTTTCCTTTTCATACCGTCAGGTATCACGATGCAGTTCTGGGCATTTTTGATTGCGTATTTTATCATGACCTGCGGCCTTTCCTTTCTCGAAACCAGCGCCAACCCGTATGTTCTGGCCATGGGTTCAGAAGAAACTTCCACCCGCCGCCTTAACTTTGCACAATCGTTTAACCCTATGGGCTCCCTGCTCGGTATGTTCGTAGCGCGTGATTTCATACTTGCCCATCTGGATAAAACGCCGGAAGCAGCCCGCCGTACACTTCAGGCAACCGATCCGAATGCCTTTATAGCCATCGCTAAACATGATCTCGATACCATCATAGGACCGTATGCCGTACTCGGGATAGTGGTTTTGGTGGCGCTCGTTATTTTTGCAATATCCAAGCTTCCGATGAGCAAGGGAGAGGAGGATAATAAAATCAACGCCATTCCTACCCTCAAGCGCCTGTGGGCTAATAAGAAATATATGGAAGGTGTCATTGCCCAGGCTTTCTACGTTGGCGCCCAGATCATGTGTTGGACCTTCATTATCCAGTACGGCGTAAACGAACTCGGTTTGGAGAAGACGGATGCACAAAGCTATAACATGGTGGCAATGATTATTTTTGTTACCAGCCGCTTTATCTGTACATTCCTTCTAAAATATTTCAGTCCTGGTGGATTGCTGTCAACTCTAGCCATTGGTGGGTTGATCCTCACAGCAGGCACCATATTTATCAGGGGAATGCTGGGAATTTATTGTCTCGTAGGCGTTTCAGCCTGTATGTCTTTGATGTTCCCGACCATCTACGGAATAGCGCTCAAGGGTCTAGGTGATGATGCCAAGCTTGGTGCCGCAGGGCTGATCATGGCTATCGGAGGCGGATGCCTTATGCCCCCAATGCAGGGTTGGATCATGGACCAGTCGGCGTTAAATCTTGGATTTATGATGCTTTCAAGTACAAGAGCGTCCTTTTTCCTTCCTCTCATATGTTTCGTAATCATCGCTATCTACGGATACAGAACCTCCAACGTTCACGGTCATACTTACTGAATGTATCAGGAAACTGCAGGCCGAACGCCATGGACTTTGTGATAAATGAGTCTATTGAGAAACTTTGTGTTTTTCTGGTATTTCTTGTGCTTGTTTCCTTGCCTGTATCGGCTGCGGAAAAGTTGACGTTAGAACTATTTGGAGTTTGCAAAATAAAATCAGTACTTCGATCGTTACAGGAGATATTATGAATAGAAGAAACTTTTTGAGAATGACGGGGCTGGGAATTGCAGGAGTGTCTTTGCAGGGACTGATGAGGGCTGCGGAGGATGTGGTTGGACGGCCAAATATCATATATATACTTTGCGATGATCTGGGTTATGGGGACATCAAGTGTCTGAATCCCGAAGGTAAAATTGCAACACCGAATGTGGACAAGCTGGCTGCCGGGGGAATGATATTCACTGATGCGCATTCGGGTTCGTCTGTCTGTACGCCGACACGATACGGTGTTATGACGGGACGATACAGCTGGCGGACGCGGCTGCAGACCTCGGTTCTGGGTGGTTATTCATCACGTCTCATTGCGCCCGGAAGAATGACGGTTGCTTCGATGTTGAAACAGAATGGTTATGCGACGGCATGTTTTGGTAAGTGGCATCTAGGTATGGACTGGGCCAGGACCACGGACGAACCGCTTCCTGATGAAATAAAGAATGCCAATAATGTTGATTTCAGTAAGCCAGCGGTTGGTGGACCTGCAGACTGTGGGTTTGATTACTATTACGGTATTTCAGCTTCACTCG
>MHBM01000295.1:0-5071 GCA_001804885.1 Lentisphaerae bacterium RIFOXYA12_FULL_48_11 | reverse complement strand
TGAATACATTGATCGTAATTCAGGTAAGGCCAAAAGCGGTACGCCTTTCTTTATATATATGCCGTTGAATTCTCCTCATACACCGATAGTTCCGACGAGTGAATGGCAGGGGAAGAGCGGGCTAAGCAAGTATGCTGATTTTGTGATGGAAACTGACTGGGCGGTTGGTGAGGTTATGAAGGCCTTGGAACGTAACGGAATAGCGGACAATACGCTGGTGATGTTCACAAGTGACAATGGCTGTTCGCCGGCTGCAAATATTACCGAGATGGAGGAGAAGGGGCATCATCCCAATTATATTTTCCGTGGACACAAGGCGGATATTTGGGATGGTGGACATCGCATTCCGTTCATCTGTCGATGGCCGGCGAAAATCAAGGCCGGTTCAAAGAGTGAACAGTTGACATGTCTTACCGATCTAATGGCAACGTCTGCCGAGATTGCAGGGGCTAAATTACCTGATACAGCTGGCGAGGATAGTGTGAGTATTCTGCCGGCTCTGTATGGTATTGACAAAGTTCCCTTGCGCGAGGCAGTGGTTCATCACTCAATTAACGGGGCATTTTCGATCAGGCAGGGAAAATGGAAGCTGGAGTTATGTCCTGGTTCCGGTGGCTGGAGTAAACCCCGCGATCCTGAGGCAGTGAAGGAAGGTTTGTCGAAGGTCCAGCTTTATGACATGGCGAGTGATGTTGTTGAGAAGGTGAATGTCCATGACAGTCATGCTGATGTGGTGGAGCGTTTGACAAAGCTCCTGGAGAAGTATGTCGCCGAGGGGCGCAGCACGCCTGGTTCTGTACAGAAGAATGACGTATCGGTTGAAATAATAAAAGCCATCAAGATGCCTCAGGCAGCTGCCAAGTCGAAGGGGAAGAAGGGTTCAGGGTCATCTGTTGCTAAATAACCTTGCAGTGCTTAAGAGCCTTCTTCTCATGGAAGGCTCTAAGGCGAAAGTGTTGAGCAGGCAAGTTTCCTGGCAATCACGATATCAACTGCTGTCTGAATCTTTGCCTGCGAATGGCGCGTTAGGATTCCTCTCGAATTATGATCCGTAAAAACCATCGTCCAGAAAGACAGGCTTGTAGCCTCGTTCATTCAGAAAGGCAAAGGCGCGGTCCATTCTTTGGGGATGATCCGGGAGATAATTTTTGTAAAACGACCAGAAATATTGTTCGTGCGTTAACAGATCGATAACCTCTGCTGTATTTGGATTGCCTATGGCCTTTTCCAGTTTAGGGAGAATTTGATCAAGCGGTGTACTGTTGACTACAAACTCCACCTTGGAGAAGATCAGTCCGCTATTGTAGTCTTTCCAGCCATCATGATTGGATAAATATTCGCAGGGAGCATCAGGCAATTGGAATGAAACAGGCCAGCGATTCTCCGTGGATTTAACGAAATAACCGGAAAGTACCCTGACATTGCGGTCGTAAAGCGTTTTGTAGGCCTCCGGCTTGATTGTACCCCAGTGGATGACCCCCGGCTGTCTGTATGCTTTGCCGGCAAATCGCTGGATTTCTGAAGCGACCAGGTCGAAATCCCGGGCCAGTTTTTCAGGTGAAGCATCTTCGTAAGGACGATTAGGAAATTCATTTTCTGCGTGAAAAGCCAGTCGAAGCCAGTCGGCGTTTTCTTCCCATTCGGACTTATACTTGGCAGGAAAATCTGACAATATAAAATCTCTTTCCGGTGTTGAATTAAAAATATTCAGCGTGAATTTGCTTCCGTATTTCCGATGGAAATCCCGGTACATGGACAGGTAGAAACAGTCAAACAGGCTCTTGTAGTTTTTTTGATGAATATCTCTCAAAAAGAAAATATTGTCATCAATCTGGAGTCGGTAGCGTGGATGCGACGTTTGATGCCAGATTGCCCGGACTTTCTTTTCCTCCTTGATGCCTTTTGAATTCAGGCAAATGTTAATAACGTTTTCCCGTTCCAATAGAAAAACCTCGCCCTGGAATTGCCGGCCGTTCAAAATAGCTGAACGCCCATTGATCAGTATGTTGGAGGATCCCGGGTCAATGGAATCGGCGATTCCACCCTGGACAAGAATTCGCAACCCTTTCCGGCCCGAGGAATCAATGCTTGTTCCCAGGACAGGATTTCCATGACGTTCGTGCAGAATTGCTCCGTCGAACGGTTCCATGATTGTAAGGAGAGAAGATGAAGGCTGTTGAATCTGTGCAGATAGCCTGGGGGTTGTCAGTAAAGTTCCGGTTGTTGCGACGGTTATGGCCTTGAGAAAACTTCTACGCTTCATTTTGCAATCTCCCTGGTTAAAAGATGCGAACCTTGCAAACAGCTGAAATTATTCTTGAGATATGACTGCGAATGATAATCAATATTTCAATTATTTTGACCGATTACAGACTGTGTTCATGATGAAAACATTAGTTTCATCAACCGTCAAGACGAGTTTTGAAAAGATTCTGAGAGTTTATCCGTGATTGACGGGCTTGAGGTTTTGATGTTTTCTGCAAATGGTCATCCTCCTTCCGCAGGAGACCCAGGACTTGAAGTCCGAGGGATGAATACCTGTTTTGCTTCCATCTTCGCCACGGCTTCGCCGGACAAGCCTCTGGATTCCGCAGAGATTCATTTACTGTACATACCACTGAAATACTGCTTTTTTATAAAATTACCGTAAGGTAACCAGCGTCGGCTTTTTCTGAAAATGTGACGTACGAGCGGCTGGATTAGAAGACCTGTTGACAAATAAAGTCCTGTGGGGTAAGCCTGAAATACATGATTATGTTTGTGAAACAGTCTTTAACCGGGAGGCTTGCAATGAAAAGAACAGTACTTGTCTTCATGTTCGTAATCTGTTTTGCCGGCCAGGTGTTGGTGAGCGCCGCTGGCGATGAGTCTAACAACAGGAATCAACAACAAAACAAGGTGAAGTTTAGAACTCCAAGAATTGTGGGTGTCTCCACGATTTCGTATATTGGCGGGTGTATCAATGAGAAAGTGATCAAGACGCTGGAAGGTTATATTGACACTGCTGCTCTTGATAAACCTGACATCATTGTCCTGACGGAAGGAGTTGTCCAGAACACGCAGGGATCGGCGAGCCAAGACGAAAAGAATAACAAGTCAGAGCTGATTTCGGAAGGCGGGACAATAACAGGCTTTTTCTCCAGGAAAGCGAAAGAACACAAAATCTACATCATCGCCTCGTACTGGCGGAAAAATGAACAGGGTAAAGGGCGTTACAATAGTGCGGTTTTGTTCGACCGGGAAGGCCGGATGGCCGGTGCTTACGACAAGGTTTATCCCACTATCGGTGAGCTTGAACGCGGTATTCTGCCAGGTGAATCTGCGAAGGTGTTTCAGACAGATTTTGGCAAGATCGGTGCGCTGATATGTTTCGATCTGAATTTCCGTGAACTGATGACGGAGTTGAGGAACAAGGAAGCTGAGCTGGTCTGTTTTCTTTCCAATTACAGGGGTGGTTTTGTCGTCCGATCACTTGCTTTTGAGAATCAGATGTTCTTTGCCAGCTCTGTTCCCGGCGAGAATAGTGTTATTGTTGACCCCATGGGTCGTGTTCTTGCGGAATCGAGTGCCTATGGCAAGATCATCTTCTCGAAAATCAATCTCGATTCAAAAGTTGTGCATATCGATTACAATATTGAGAGGGTTGCCGCTCTGAAAAAAAAGTATGGCGATCTCGTTAAGATCGAGGTGTTCAGCCCGGAGGCAGTATATTTCGTATCGTCGCTTCATCCTGAAAAAAGCATTGGAGACATGATCAGAGAATTTAATATAGAGACTTATGATGAGTATCGCGATCGCGCGAGGTCGGAACGGAAGAAATATTTATTAAAATAGAATACTGAAACCGGAAAGATGGAGGTGGCGATATGTCATATTCAAAGACTGGAAAATATTCACGTCGCGAGATGATTTTTGCTGCGGCTGGTTTCGCTTTGGCTGGTTCCGTTTCGCCTGCTGCAGGGAAGAGAGTCAATAAACTTCAGTTTGGCTTTACCAGCTATATTTGGGGACGGGAGTGGGATTTACCGGTGCTGATTTCCAATTGTGTCGCACTTAAGGCGTATGGCGTTGAAATGCGCGTGGAGACAAAGTCGGAGCATGGGGTTGAACTGGAAATCGACAAAAGCAGGCGGAGTGAGATAAGGAAAATGTTTGCCGACAGTCCGGTAAAGGTGCTGGGACTTGCAACGGGCGAGCGGTTTGACCATGTTGACCCGGAGAAACTGAAGGCGGCAATCGAAAAGGCAAAGCGGTATGCTGAATTGAGCCATGATATCGGAGGAAGCGGTATCCGGGTTTTCCCTAATGATTTTCACAAGGAAGTTCCTCAGGAGAAAACCATCGAGCAGATTGCCAGGGGTGTCGATGAGGTCGCCATTGCAGCTGCCGGTTTTGGCCAGTTAATCCGTCTTGAGAATCATGGTTCGGCGGGCCGTCTGAAAACTCTGAAGCTCATCATGGACAAGGTAAATTCAAAGAATGTGGGGATAAAGCTGAATTCCGACGCCAAAGATGCGGTTGATGGATCGTTTCCTGAAAACTTTAATCTGGTCCGTAATCACCTTGGTGATACATTGCACATGCACGACCTGAGGGCTGTTGATTTCCCGTACCAGCTTCAGACCGATCTGCTGATTGATGCCGGGTGGGCTGGATGGTGTCTCCCGGAGTTGGACAAGCCGCCTGTGGATCGCATGGCCGGACTCAGGGAACAGCGCCGTATTTGGGACCAGCTGGTCGAAACATCGCTGAATCGATTGTAAATGCATATATCAGGATGCTGCGTTAGATCAAGTGGTCTGTCCTCATACAATAGGTCCTCAATTCTGATGTTTGACCTTTACACCTGTTGCATAAGGCGAAATAATATTATGCAGAATCCTAAAGGTTGATTGCCAATGCATGCAAGACATGGAATAGGTTGTCAGGTCGCGTTGTGGTGTGTTGTTCTCATGAGCATGCTTCCAGTACCTGTTCAGGCAGGTGATGGCACGTGGACCAACCTAAACGATGGTTCTTGGAGTATACCTGGGAATTGGAATGGCGATAATATTGCTTCGGGTGCCGGGGC
>MHBM01000294.1 GCA_001804885.1 Lentisphaerae bacterium RIFOXYA12_FULL_48_11 | reverse complement strand
CTCTACGGTTGTCTTGAAGTTTTCCGTGATATGAAGATTGGAGAATCTTTGACCAATAATTTTGATGGTTATGTTGCGATCGGTGGTTACGAGACCACGTATCCACGAGTAGGGCGCGGACCGAAGGGACACAGCGAAGGTACTGCGCACATTCATCTGTTTCTCGTAGTACCGCCGGGTTGGCGCATCCGGCAGGCCAGTCATCTTTATATCGATAACAATGGCGGATTTGCCGGCAATACTCACTGTGGCGCAAGCGGTTGCGACGAACCGGCGCGCGAATATCCACAAGGGACGATATGTGCGCAGAAGGATTTCAAGGACAGGGTGGCTTATGAGTTCAGGATTGAAATGGACGGCTCTCTGCTGATCCGCCATCGAGAAGGGGTTGAGGAATATCATGTCCGTCCCGATTCTGTGACACGTTCATTTGCAAAAGGTTGCGAGGTCATGAAAGCCGGCAAGTCTCTTTGTCGCGTTGTTGTCAGTGATGACTGCGAAAAGGGGGAAATGTGCATCGTTCGGACGATGCTGGACGGTTCCGTGCCGGAATTGATTAAAGAAGTCATACAGTACGATCCGGACACGTCAGCCGTGATTTCGAGAACGCATAAATAAGACTGTTAACTGACGGTTGGTGGGTGACTTATTGGAATAATTCTTCTTGCCGGGAGTAAATCATATTTGTGGGTGTGATAGGAGTCAGGTGGCATTTTGCGGATAAGCCGGTCCCGACCTCTGAAGAGTCGGGATTTTTTGCGCGCCAGTATCGATCTATTTCGGCTGTGGACCCAGCCTTTGCTGAGAAGCTTCGGCGGGCAGGCAGCCGACTCTACAAGTAGCGTGCGTTGTCCATAACGCATTTTTCCGATCTGTAGCGTACGCTGTCATCAGCGTATTATTTCAAATACCGTTTTTCCGGCCCATTCGAGCCGAATGTTCGGCTACCTGCGTTGCCCATTCCGCGCGGATGTGGAAAATGGAGAATTGATCAATATTTTTGAATTATACCCCTTCTTGCCTCTGCCTTACGAATCTATTTGAAAAAGCAATTTGTGTTGCTTACTCTCATTTCTGATTATGGCTAAGACGTTATCAAGGTTAGACGGGATTGCCGGGAAAACTTCACGCCGGCTCTCGCCTGACCGGAGAAAGTGCCTGCTTTCGAAACGTGAGGTCTGGCTACGTGAAATTGATCCTGCAAATCTGTTCCATCGTCTGTTTGATGTGATTCCTGGTGTATTCTTTTTTGCAAAAAACCGTAAAGGTGAAGTGATGTTTGCAAGCCAGGGAATTCTTGACCTTTATCACATCTCTGATGAAGCAGCAATCATAGGTATGACGGATTTCGACTTGAACCCGCCTGATATGGCCAGGTCTTATGTGCAGGATGATGAACGTATATATGCTTCTGGTAAGCCGCTCCTTAACCGTGTGGAATTGTGGTTTGACAGATTCGGAATGCCTGACTGGTCTGTGGTCAACAAAATGCTTATCCGTTCCCGCACCGGTAAAATCCTGGGTATCATGGGGTTTTCGCAGACTTATGAAGATCGCGCAAAGCTGTTGCAGCCATTTCAGGGTATTTCAAAGGCTGTAAGTCATATTCGACAGCATTATCAGGATAACATCAGTATCAGGGAATTGGCCCGCCTTTCCGGATTGTCGCCGCGACAGCTGGAGCGCAAATTCAGGTCGACTTTTGGCGTAAGTCCTCAGCAGTTTCTAATCAAGACACGGCTGCTGGCTTCCTGCCGTACGTTGCGTGAAACGGTGAAGAGTCTGGCAGAGATCGCATTTGATTGCGGATTCGGTGATCAGAGCTCTTTTACCCGCCATTTCCGACGATATATCGGCATGACGCCTGGTCAGTTCCGTCGCAAAGAAGTTGTGAAAAAGATTTTTTCTTAAGCGTTTGGCAGATACGCGCCAAAACTCTTCAATCGCCCTTGAAGCTCTTTCATATCCATTTTGTGTGTCGATAATGATTTCTGCGCGGCGATAGCTGCAGCTATGCCGGCGGCCTGTCCGGTAATAAAACAACCAGGCATCACCCGGATAGAGCCGTGGACATAGCGATCACTGCTGACGCACCGGCCGGCAACAAGAACGTTGTTCAGTCCGCGTGGCGTGAGAATTCGATATGGAATGCCGTAACTTTCTCCACTTTTGTATCGGAATTCTTCGTCGAATTCCTTCCGGTGCTGTTCGTACGTGTCTTTGCCCGGACGGGTAGGGTGCAGGTCGATCGAATAACAGTACCGTCCAATCTCATCTTCAAAAGTCGCCCGCTTTTTATAGTCATCCAGTGACAATACATAGTCCCCGGTAATGCGACGTGTTTCGCGGACTCCAAGCAGTGAGCCGGTGGCTACCAGGTGTGTTTTCTCAAATCCCTTGAGATATTTCCTGTAATACTTCTCGTATTCCTTGAGACTCTTCCGGGCCCACACAAGTGCCTTGGTCAGCGAGACTTCATCGGTGCCATCAACACCGAAAGTATGGCCGATATTTCCACCACCCAGATGTTCTCCGAACCGGTGCATGCCGGTGAGGTGCTCGTCCCGGACAGTGAAAACACCATCTGCAAATGCTTTTTCGAGCATGTACCCATCCGGCTGGGGGATTTTCGGGCGGCTTGCAATCCATGTATCCCAGTCAATATTGCTCCACGTGCTGCACAATGTGCCGGGCATGAGATTTCCCTGTTCGTCACCCTTCTCGAAAGAGGCGCCAGCCCATGCGGACAGGTCTCCATTGCCTGTTGCGTCAATGTACATTTTGGCGCGAACTGCAAAAAGACCGCTCGGAGCGGAACAGATGACATGAGATACGTGCCCGTTACTGGCCTCCACGGCAATAAGACTGGTGTGGAATGTAAAGCCGGCTTTCGATTCGCTCATCATGTCGTCGTAAATACGTTTCAGGGTTTCGGTATCGATGTTGCCTCCTGCCTTGAAAGGCGCCTGACTGGCCATGCGATCACGCACTTCTTTGCCGACACCTCCGGCGAGAAAAATCTTCCCGCTGGTGAACTGCATGAATGCAGGAACACGTGCTGCAGTGCCCATGCCCCCGAAACAGCTGTGGGCTTCTGCCAGGTAAACGCTTACGCCCTGGCTTCGGGCAGCTATTGCAGACGCCAGGCCGGCAGGTCCGCCTCCGGCAATGAAAACATCAACTTCATGACGGACTGGAATTGTTTTTTGAAATACGACGGAAGAGCCTGATGCGGATGACAATGCCCGGCTTTTATCCATGCTTGGTTCCGCTGAATGTGAGGAGAGTGCCTGTATGGTCAATGTACCTGCAGTTATTCCGGATACTTTCAGCCAGTCCCTGCGACTCAAGTGATTGTTCATTTTGTGCCTTCCAATTATTTTCCATGTTCAAATGCCGCATCGAATGCGCCGGCGGCGGGTGTAAATTCCAGTTTGCGCACGAATTCGCATGCTTCCTTTGCGCCTTGTTCCCGTTCCATGCCGCTGTCTTCCCATTCTACGGACAAAGGACCTTTATAGCCTATATCGTTAAGTGCGCGTATTATTTCCTCGAAGTTGACTCCACCACGCCCCAACGACCGGAAATCCCAGCCGCGGCGAGCATCACCAAACGGGAGATGTCCCGAAAGTATCCCATTGCGGCCGTTAAGTTTAACAATGGCATCTTTCATGTGAACATGAAAAATACGATCAGGGAATGCGCGGATAAATTCCACCGGATCGATACCCTGCCAGATGAGGTGGCTTGGATCAAAGTTGAATCCGAACTCTTTGCGGTAGTTCAGTGCTTTCAAGGCCCGTTCCGTAGTGGCAAGATCAAAAGCGATCTCCGTCGGATGTACTTCCAGTGCAAACTTGATGCCGCATTCGCCGAAAACATCGAGAATGGGGTTCCATCGTTCGGCCAATAGCTGGAATCCCTCTTCGATTGAGGATGGAGGGACGGGTGGAAATGAGTACAGCAGGTGCCATATGCTGGAACCTGTGAATCCGTTGACAATTTTTACGCCGAGTTTTTTAGCAGCCCGTGCCGTGTCCTTCATTTCTTCGGCAGCACGTTTGTTTACTCCTTCAGGATTGCCGTCACCCCAGACGTGTGGGGGCAGAATACCGCGGTGCCGGCTGTCGATTCTGTCCAGAACTGCCTGTCCGACAAGGTGATTACTTATCGAGAAAACCTGCAGGCTATGCTTTTTCAATGTTTCCAGTTTTTTTGTGCAGTAGTCTGGCTGGGACATTGCCTTGCTTACTTCAAAGTGATCGCCCCAGCATGCCAGTTCCAGACCGTCATATCCAAATGATTTGCTTTTTGCGGCGAGTGCTTCCAGTGGCAGGTCCGCCCACTGTCCGGTTACTAATGTAACAGGTCTGGTCATATCTGTTTTCTCCTTTTTGATTTATACTGTTGTCTTCAATCTGCGAAAGGCTTCAGCGCAGGCCCTGTAATTCTGTTCTGACATGCCCATACTGCTGTATTCTTCTACATACCCGATAAATCCACCCTGCATTGTCCCCAGTAACTGGAATAATCGCTCGGCTTCCGCGTAAATATCTGTTTTGGTCCCTGTTATAGATACTGTTTGATAACTGATCGGAATAAGGAAGCACTGTTTGCCTTGGAGTTGATAAGAAACCGATTCAAAGTCAAAAACATTGGGTTGGGATATGTTCAATACGTCCACCCCGATATCGTGGAAGTCTGCTGCGATTGGTGCAAAATTACCGCAGCAGTGGAACCACACATGCAGGTCCAGTTCGTGGGCGAGCGCAAACTGTTTGCGATACCTGGGCTTGAAAAGATTGCGCCACGAATCCGGGGATATCATCATTCCACGCTGGGTTGCCCAGTCATCGGCGAAATGAATGCCGTGGAACCCGTGTTTTGCAGCAAGCCGAATCAGGTCACATTCGAAATCAAAAATCATATCCAGCAACTTTGTAAAGCGCTCAGGTTCCAGATATGGATCCTCCATGGAATGTTCGAAACCTCTAAGCAGTGTATAGACAGTGAAACCACTTAGATCAAGAGAAGCAAGTCTGTAGCGATCTTCACAGCTGGCAAGAAACTTGGGCAGACTTGCCATTCTTGCGCTTTCTCGCAGTTTCG
>MHBM01000293.1:23945-26987 GCA_001804885.1 Lentisphaerae bacterium RIFOXYA12_FULL_48_11 | reverse complement strand
ATAGCGAATCTCCTGTTGTTTTGCTTTCTATCTAACTGCACTGTAACAGGTTATAAAAGATTCGCTATCTTTTTCGCGCAAAATAAGGGCTAGTCGTTTCGTAGCGCTTCTGATGGTGATATTGCTGCGGCCATTCGTGCAGGGCCGTATGAAAAAAGTATACCCAGAAGGAGTGATACAGCAAATGGCAGGCAAAAGGTCCACATATCAAGATGTATTGGGGCCGGCAGGTACTGTTTTATTAACAGGAGCAACAAATGTGTGATCATCGTTCCAGTCAATGAAGCTGAAGCTGTAACGATACATGCTTCAAGTATGAACAGGATTGCGATGTCATATGGGGTTGCGCCCAGAGAGCGCCTCAGGCCGATTTCGGTTATTCGGTCACGGACATTGGCAACCATGAGACTCATAAGTGTTGTCCCGCCGAGTACTATACAGAGAAAAGCCACGCTTCCCACGGTAAAGCCGATTGCAGCCTGCATACGTTTTACTCCGCTAAGCAGGACTTCCGGCGTAATCCATGTGAATCTTTCAGCTTTTGAATAAGGTCCGGATAGAACGCGTTGAATTGATGAGAAGGTTCGCCTGAAATTCGCAGTCTCGGAAACACGGATGAAAATGGCATCCAGGTTGAAATAATCGGACTGGGTTGGCGAGAGCCAAAGTTTTGCGGTGGAAAGTGGGACCAGAATGGTCTTATCGCCAGTAGAAAATGAGCTGTTTGATCCTTCTGGTTCGATAGTCTCGGTTCCTGGTGATACTATACCGACTATTGTGAATGGTTCATTTTTTATTGAAACTACCTGTCCTATGTCCCAGCCGCGATAATAACTCATTCTTGTTGTGATAATAGCATTTCGCTCGAATTTATTGATATCACGTGTATCAATAAAACGACCTTTGACGAGGTACCATTGACGAACATCCATCATATTCTCATCCGATGCAACTATTTGTACGGATCCGTCAATGCCTGGTATTTCTGTTTTGAAACGTCTCATGGCGGATATCCTGCACTCCGGGAAATTTGCGGCCAGGAGTGATGCATGAGATTCAACAATTTCATTGGTAAGTGATGGCGTGGTTGAAGATTCAGGCATAATTGCAAATACGTGGGCACCCATTTCACGTATCAGGGTTCGGGATCGTTCACGAAGTCCGCCAAGGACAGCTAATAGAACTGTTAAGGAAATCATGCCAATTCCAATAGCAAAAAAAGAGAGGGCGGTTCTACCCGGCTGGAATCGTATACCATCCCAGATGTCTGACAAGAGGCGTTTCATTTTACTCAAGTAATCCTTCCCTGCATATTTTGTGTTTTGTACAGAATTCGAGGAGATTCTGATTGTGTGTTACCATGATGATAGTAAGGCCACTTTTGTTCAGATTTCTAAAACACTCCATGACAGTGTGTGTAGATGCTCCATCCAGATTTCCGGTAGGTTCGTCCGCTACCAATAGAGTGGGCCTCAATACTACTGCCCTGGCGATGGCGGTCCGTTGCATTTCGCCGGCCGATAACAGACGCGCGTAGCGGGTTGAAATACTCCCGAGCCCCATCTGGTTAAGAATATCACGGGCCAGAGTGATGGCATTATCTGGAATCTGTTCGAGATATCTGAAGCGGAATAATACATTATCCATTACTGATCTATGTGGCAGTAGGCAGAATTTCTGGAAGACCATTCCGATTTCATGTTTCCTGATACGGCAAAGTTCGTAATCTTTAAGATCTGATATATCCTTCCCGTTAAATCTAATTGTTCCTGCAGTAGGGGTGTCCAGCATGGCGGATAGATTAAGAATAGTTGATTTGCCGGACCCGGAAGGGCCGGTAATCATAACAAACTCACCGCGTTTGACCGTCAGATTGATGCCGCGCAACACTTCGACATATCCATCCGGAGCAGGAAATGTTTTTTTTAAGTTGTGTATCTGCAGGATTGGAGTGGAATTTGTCATCTCACGATTACCAGGTCACCTGGTTTGACTCCTTCGATAACTTCAAAAGAAGTCTCATTTGCCATTCCGGTTTTAAGTGCTGTTATATTGATATTTGAGGATTTCTGCACTTTGCACATGGCCTTCGATCCTTCCCACCATACGGCGGCACGAGGAATCAGGACTGCATTTTTCTTCGAATAGGACAGAATGCGTACTCTGGCTGACATGCCAGACTTCAGGCAGTCATCCGGATTATCCACACGTATCAGTACGTTAAAGTATTTTCGACCGCTTGGTCGGCCTGGTACAGTCTGTGCCATTGCGCCAATAGACTCAATGAATCCTTTGAAAATTAATTCGGGGTAAGCCAGTGCCTGAATCAAAGCTTCATGACCTGGGCGGACCATTGTGATGTCGGATTCCGGAATATCGCAACGCATGACCAGGTTGCTCATGTCAGGAAGCGTCATGATTGTCTGATTCTTGTAAACAGTGTCGCCGGCCCTTACAGTTCGTACCTCGGACCCAATCGGTAGTATCTTGTATATCGCCATTCCATCTGCAGGTGCGCGTACAACGCAATTGGAAATTTGTGTTTGCAAGCGGTTGAATTCCAGTTCTGCGGAAGCCAGGGTAGCCTTTGTCCGTTCAATGATTGAAGGATGCAGGTATTTGCCAGTGAGTTCGAGCTGTTTCTGGAAAGATTCTGCGAGTGTTCTGGCTGAGATGGTTTTGGTTTCCTGCTGTTTCACTTCCTGTTCTGAAATGAGATTTTCTTTAAAGAGTTCACGATTGTCTGACAGTGCCTGTGTTTCTTCAGCTAACTTCTGCCTGGCATCATTCATGCGATTTTCGATATCACTAAGTTCCAGCGGGAGTTTGGCGTTGATAAGGCTGTCAAGATCCGATCGTGCCATTGTATATTCGCGCTCAATCCTCGGAAGATCCTTTTCCCAGCTTGATGCATCAAATCGAATGAGGATGTCATTCTTTTTTACCTGAGATCCATCCTGAATAATGTCGATAACAGTGGCATTCCAAAGTTCTGACATTATGTTTCTGACTGTTCGTGACTCTATTGTTCCATCATATACA
>MHBM01000293.1:0-23931 GCA_001804885.1 Lentisphaerae bacterium RIFOXYA12_FULL_48_11 | reverse complement strand
GTCTCCGGATGATATTACGGTTGTATTCTGTTCTGAAGTAACTTTATTTGTGTTGAAGTGAATAAATCCAAAAAGCACAACAAGGATCATTATCCATGGTATGAGTGCTTTTATGTTAAATCGCATTATTGTTGTGCCTTCCCCGATTTCAAATCAGGAGGATACTCAATCAGTGTTCCGAGTACACGTTTAAGTTTATAGGCAGCTGTCGCTGCTTCGGACTGTGCAAAAAGAAGCTGAATTTCCGCCTGTGATAATTCGTCTTCGGCATCTGTTACTGAAAAACTGTCACCTTTATGTATTTCAAATAGACGTCTGGCCAGTTTTGACCGATCCTGGGCAAGCTGGTAGCTCCTTTCGGCAAAACCAATCTGCTGTTGTGTTCGATTGTAGGCTAGTAGTTCCTGCTGGACTTTCTTGCTGATTGCCGATTCGACTTCCTCAATCCGAAGTTCAGCAAGCTGATTGTTGATGTTTGCTTCCGAAAGGTTCAGGCGTTCGTTACGGAGAAGAAAGTCGGAATCGAGAGATAAGCCTATGAACCATATACCCTCGTCAGGTTTGGCTTCACTATGCGTTGTCCCTTGTCCGATGAGTTCGTATCGGGAAATCATATTCAAATCCGGGAGCATATTTCTTCTTGCGATCCTAATGCCACGTTTTGCGTCCTCATAATCCTGAATTATCTGGGCATAATCCAGGCGATTCTGCAGTGCCGTTTGTACGGCGGCTTCAATATTGGTGGCATTAACTGTGACGAGAGGGGCAGGAAGAATCTTGAATTCAGTCGAAGGGGGAAGCCCTAGAGTTTCTGCATATTCAGCCATCATGGAAAGTTGCCGTTCTTTTGTATTGTTATATTGGAGTCTGGCGTTCCCCAATTTTAGGTCTGATCGAAGAGAATCGACGCGTGTTACACGTCCTTGCTTTTCCCTGACCTGAGTCAATCTGTGGAGCTTGGTTAATCGATCAATGGCCTTCTGCTCATATTCGATCTGGCGCTGGAGCATAAGAAGTTCTTCATGCTTGGAGACAACATCTACTATTAGGTCGGTTTTCTGCATTTCAAACTGCCGTCTCAAGGTTTTAATCCTATTCTCAGCCTGTACCATGGCTTCTACATTAACGAGCCGTCCTATTTTTCGAAGGATAGGCTGGCGCAATTCCACCAACACAGTACTTCTGTGAACGTCGGAGCCATCGGTCAACTTGTCCTCGGAAGTGTGAGCGCCAATCCGTACCTTTGTGCCAAAGGTGGTTTTCCTGGAAAGATCCAACCCGAGGCTTGTTGATGCAGTGTCGCCGGTTATTTCGGTGTTTGCGCTAGGTGTGATGTTGAACATGAATTCGACGCTTGCCCTCTGAACATTAAGTCCACTTGATTCCAGCCCCAGAATTGTTTTCCTGATTTCCCGGTTCTGTTTGAGTGCAATTTCTATAGCGTCGGAGAGGTTGATTGTCTGTTCAGCGCCGATGGAGGATGGTGTTGAAATATCGGAAATAAAGATGAAACAAGTAATGCTCAATAATAATGTTTTAACTCGCATGGGAGTCAATCTTACTTGTCCGGAAGTTCTTTGTAGTCGGATTTCTGTCGCTGTGATAATTCCCAGATTTTTGCGTATTTTACAAATGCGCCAAATGAGTTTAACACGGCGATGATAAATCCGTGTGAACCATCCATAATCCCGCCTTTGAGTAAATATCCTTTTAAGAAACGTAAGAAAGGGCGGAAGATCAAATCAGACCATAGAAACGCGGTTTCTCCAGCAAAACGCTGTTGTGCTGTGATGCTTGAGAATTTATTCAAGGTGTTAACGTGATCATGGATGTCGTTGTGTGTGTAGTGCCATATCGGTCGTTGCAGTTTTTTGACAGGTCCGTTTGTTACAACCTGGTCGTGCGGTTCCTGGCCTTCGGTACGGCCATATTCTTTTTTAAACAAGCGGAGTTTGACATCGGGATACCACTCGCCATGAGTTATCCATTTGCCAATGTAGTAAACCTGGCGTGGGAATGAATAACCTACATATTCTCCTGTCCCGTATTCAAATTCCGTAAGTATTTCCTGCTTGAGGCCGGGTGAAACTTCTTCGTCGGAATCCATGAAGAGCACCCAATTGCATGAGGCTTTTTCTCGGATGAGATTTCTCTGCCCGACATAACCCAGCCACTCATGTTGGTAAACTTTTTCAGTATATTCTTTGCAGATTTCAATCGTATTGTCCGTGCTGAAACTGTCCATTATGATTATTTCGTCACACCACTTAACGCTTTCAAGGCACCGGCGGATGCGTGCTTGTTCGTTAAAGGTTATTATGCAGGCTGAAATCTTGTCTCGCATTTATGTCCCTTTCACAGAATTAAATATTGTTTGCTTTGGCTCATGGCTTACCTGTTGCAGCAGGGCTGCCAGAGGATGTCGGTCGCTTCGCTGGTCCGGCTGAAAAATGCAGAAGGTTCTTTGGGCGGGCATCCTCGTCCTGCAGTGAATTATCATAATAAACTCTAATAACATAACCGTAAAATTGCTCGACTGCTGTATTTTGCGTCGATGATTTTCTTGAACCTTTTGGTACTACATAGGCTGCTGTTACCACAGACTGTGTATCCTGTACCCACTGCAGGGGTTTTAAAGCCTTTGTTGGGACAACAGCACGTGTGGGCACAATGGCCGTCATGTCTGCTGATTGATCGAAAAATGATACTTCGACACGGAGTAGATCATTGTCCATGTTCTTGTCTTCTATTTGTCTGTTAAGCCCAATTGTTATTAAGCGCATTTCGTCAAAATCTTCATTTTCCTTGAATTTCTGCTGTTCGAGGTAGCTTATTTTAATTTGCGGGTCTTTGTGCTGGGCGACTGGAGGAACAAATGGTTTCGTTGCTGGGGCAAGTCCTTTGATGTCCTCTGTTAAAATATGGGGTATGGGCACAAGGGCATTTGTTTGAACAGCTGGTTTTACGTTTGTGGAAGCGATAGGTGGCAGATTAACCACGGGGGCTGTAGTAGCGGCAGGTGGCTTTACGGCAAGATCCCTGACGCTTTGTTTAATACCAACGAGATCTTCCCGCATTTGCCTGATTTCATCCGATATAGGTTTCAGTGATTCAGTTGCTAAGGTGTTTGTAACCTTTTCGTTTATATTTGACGTAATTACTGCAAGTCGTACTGGCATGGAGTTGCTGATTGGTGGCGCGGTGATTGTCGAATGTGCGTGCGATACCTTTGAACTTTCTATAATGATTCGCTGGCAGAATGAAACTACTCCGTATATAACAACGAGCAGCGGAATGATGATTATCAGCGGTGTTAATGAAATATGCCTCCGTCGTTTCGGGGCATTTTTTGTGAGATCGGTCTCTACCGTTGCCTGGACGAGAAACCTTGTTCTTCCAATCTCTACAATGTCTCCGTGCTTTAAATGGGCTTCTTTTATTTCGAGATTATTGACGAGCATCTTGTTCATGGATCCCATGTCTTTAATGTGGAGACCTGTCAAAGTGTTATGTTCCAAGATGGCATGTTTGGATGCAGCTTCGCTGTCAATGATTCTGATTTCGCATTCGGGGTCACGTCCAATGGTCATTGGTTTGTTATCGACTGTGACCTTCTGGCCTTTGAGATTACCTGTAATAAATATCAATCTATATAACATTATAAAAACATGCTTTCGTTAAGCCATGGTCCTGTCAGTTCTGAAGAGCAGGTTCATCAGGTCACCGTTTTTCATGGCACCAAGACTTCCGTGCTTGCATTCTATTTCATTGAAAAACTGTACGGAGTCCGGATGCACACCGGCAAGTCTTGCTGCCACTGGAACGGGGGTTCGTGTATGTTTGCCTGTGGCAATGGGGACTGGGTGGTCTGGAAGCACTACGGCATTGAGCTCTTTGCCGAACGCAGATAGTACTTTTCCGACTATGCGTGAGTCGAAATTCTCAATTGCTCGTATTTTGTTTTTTAAGTCCTGTTCATGAGAAACTTCATCTATTGCTTCGAGATGAAGGTAAACTAAATCATGTGTTTTCAACGCCTCTATGGCGGCTTCAGCTTTGCCTTCATAATTTGTATCTATGTAGCCGGTAGCCCCCTGTACGGAGATGATATCCATTCCGAGGCAGCGGCCCAGACCGACGATGACATCTACGGCAGAAATGGCGGCGCCAGTAATGCTGTATTTTTCTTTCAATGTCTTAAGCGAACCGACTTTTCCTCCACTCCATGGCCAAACTCCGTTTGCCATTGGTTTGCCCTCTGCCGCAAGTCTCTTGTTTGCAGGGGATTCCTCAAGTATGGACGTTGCTTCTGTTATAAGTCGTTTCAGGAATTCTACTGTATGTTCAGCTTCAGGCACATTAGCCGAAGGCAAGTGGTCGAGCAAATGCTCTTCATGGTTGTCGTCAGGTTTCTCTGTTTTAACCTTGTGGGAGTATTCTGTTCCCTTCAAAACCAATATGTTTCGATAACTTACCCCGGGATAAAAACATATATTTATATTTCCAAGTTTTGCATTGAGGAGATTTATCAATTCATTGGAATCAGTTTGGGCGAGATGTCCACCTGAGAAATCCTTGAGGACTCCATTTTCCACTGTTACCAGGTTGAGCCTGAATGCCTTATCATCTGGCCCGAGAGGAATTCCTCTGCCTGCCGCCTCGAGCGGACCACGTCCGCAGTATTCGGTTTCAAGGTCACAGCCCAGGACGGACATATTGGCGACCTCGCTACTGGTTGCAAATCCCTGTGGTAGGGTTAGCAGGGTTCCATTTACTCCATCACGGGCTATGGAATCCATGGCAGGTGTCTGTGCGAACTGGAGAGGTGTTTTTCCACCCAGTTCCGGGACCGGTTCATCTGCCATTCCGTCCCCCAGAAATATAATTGTCTTATTTGAGCGCATTTTACGGAGTTTGCCAGACCCGCAATCGAGTGTCAATTTTCCTTTATCAATCACGTTCTCTCGGTTATCTTACCACGGTTTATTTGCTGAATCGAGTACAGGACTAGGGGATGGAATCAGATGAGAATACTTTCGGGAATACAGCCGTCAGGTAAACTGCATCTTGGCAATTACTTTGGCATGATGAAGCCGGCTCTTGAATTACAGAAAGAAGGTACGGCATTTCTTTTTATTGCCAACTACCACGCACTGACAACAGTTTCCGATGCGGAAATGCTCAGGAAGTCTACTGTTGATGTGGCATTAGATTTTCTTGCGTGTGGACTTGATACTGACAGGACGATTTTTTTCAAGCAGAGCGATATACCTGAAGTAACTGAATTAACATGGTTGCTATCGATTGTAACGCCTATGGGGCTGCTGGAGCGATGTCACTCTTACAAAGATAAAATTGCCAAAGGTGTGGCGCCGAGCCATGGTCTTTTTGCATATCCGGTGCTTATGGCCGCAGACATCCTGGCCTACCAGTCGAATTTAGTACCTGTCGGTCGTGATCAGAAACAGCATGTGGAAGTGACGCGTGATATTGCCATAAAGTTTAATAACGAATTTGGTCAGGTTTTTACCATACCGGAGCCTTCCATCAGGGAGACTGTTGCCGTTGTTCCAGGCGTGGATGGCCAGAAAATGTCGAAATCGTATAATAATCACTTGGAAATATTTGGGGATGAGAAAGAAACCAGGGCAAAGATCATGAGGATTGTAACTGACAGCAAACCTTTGGAATCGCCCAAAGATCCGGAAAAGTGTAATGTGTTTTGCCTGTACAGGCTTTTTGCGTCGGATTCACAAAGAATTGATATGGAGAATCGTTATCGGAATGGTGGGTTTGGTTATGGTGATGCAAAGAAGGCGCTGTTTGAGATTATGTGGAGTTATTTTGAACCGTTCAGGAAGAAAAGAAAAGAACTTGTGAACAATATTGATTACGTGGAAGAGGTTCTCAGGTCGGGTGGAGAAAAGGCCGGTGCAGAGGCTGTAAAAACGCTCAATTCTGCAAGGCGGGCAATGGGTATTGACTAATAAAGGAATTTATGGCTGTACAGGAAGAATATAAAGTTGATCTGGAAGTGTTTGAGGGGCCCCTCGATTTGCTTCTTTACCTGATAAAAAAAGATGAGGTGGATATATATAATATTCCAATTGAGCGAATTACCACTCAGTATATGGAATACCTCAACTTGATGCGGATGCTTGATCTGAATATAGCGGGAGAATTCATTGTTATGGCGGCTACATTAATGATGATTAAAAGCCGTATGTTGCTCCCGGTTGAGGAACGGCCAGAGGGGCAGGATGATGGGGAAGGGGAAGACCCTCGCTGGGATTTAGTCAGGCGTCTGGTCGAATATAAGAAGTTTAAAGATGCAGCTATGGTTTTGCAGGAGAAGGAACTCGTTCAAGAGAATGTATTTGCGCTTGGCAGGGATGGGGCCGTTCTGGGGCATGAGGATCCAGGAACTATGCTGCAGGATGTGAGTCTTTTTGACCTTATATCTGCTTTTAATGATATTCTGAAAAAGGCGAAGCCTGAGGAAATCGGAGAGATCCTTGCCGAGCGGTTTACGGTTGCTGACAAGATTGATGCCGTTCTCTGTATGGTCGGTCGTGGGCAGAGTGTAAGATTTACTTCGCTCTTCGGCGAAACTGCAACACGCCATGAGATTGTGTGTACCTTCTTGGCGCTTCTGGAGCTGATTCGTTTGAGGCAGGTCAGTGTCTTTCAACAGGAACATTTTGGTGATATCATGATCAGCCGTATAGAGGATTCTGACGAAATAGCTTCGGTTGTTGATGATCTTGAGGATGTGAATGATGGTGTTGAGAGTAAGCAGCCTCCCGTAAATGGTGAGTCTGTAGAAATGCAGAAGGAAGAAGAAAATGGCGAACACTGATGTTATTCCGGAGTTAAAGCAAATACTTGGGGCCATGATATTTGGGGCGAACCGTTCCGTTAGTGTCAAGGAGTTGCGAAAGTGTATTCAGGAGGTTGCGCAGGCCGAGGGTGGAGAAACAGCAGCCTTTGCCAAGGTTACTGAGGCTGATCTTCATGCAGCCTTGCAGAGCCTGGCGTTGGATGTCAATAATTCCCGTTGCGGGGTTGCTCTCGGAGAAATTGCGGGTGGTTCACGTTTTCATAGTGATCCATCGTGTGGCAAATGGTTAAGGCATCTGCTTAATGCCGGCAAGCCAAACAGGCTGTCACGTCCGGCTCTTGAGACTCTTGCAATTATTGCATACAGGCAACCAGCAACCCGGGCAGATATTGAAGCTGTGCGTGGTGTGACTGTCGACCATATCATCAAAAGTCTTCTCGAAATGCAGTTGATCAAGATCGTTGGCAGGAGTGAATTGCCGGGGCGTCCGTTCCAGTATGGTACAACACACGCCTTTCTGGAACATTTTGGACTCAAGAATCTGCATGAGTTGAGCAGTATGGAGCCGATGTTACTTGCTGCCAGGGAGGAGGAAGTTCGGCGTAAGAAGGAACATGCCGAAGAGGTCAAGGGCTCGGACGGTGCCGAAACTTCCGTGGAGCAGGAAAATGCTGCAAAAGAGATAGTAGAAGCGGAGAATAACGTAGAAGCTATAACTGAACAGGATGATTCTGAAGAGGGTAATAAGGCTTTGGCTGCAAGCGTTGAAATGCCTGACGATGACGAGGAAGACGAGTTTGATGACGACGATGATGACGACGACGACGATGAGAAGTAAATGATCTATGATTTATTGAGCTAAAATATGGACAAATTCTCAGAACTGGCAAATTCGTGGGTTAAGACGCTTGGTACGTATGAACCCGGTCGCCCTATTGACGAGGTTGCCAGAGATCTTGGTTTTAAGGACGCCAGTGTAATATCAAAATTGGCTTCCAACGAGAATTCTTTGGGGCCCTCACCCATGGCATTGAAGGCAATGCTTAATGCTGCATCAGAGATGCATCGTTATCCTGATGGGAATGCCTATTATCTTAAAAATGCAATTGCGGCAAAACTTGGCGTTAATCCTGGCCAGATATTGCCTGCGAACGGTAGCAATGAACTTCTTGAACTGATGGGGCATGTTTTTCTCGGCCCAGACTCCGGTATTGTCATGGCCGACAGGGCGTTTGTTGTTTATAAACTGATAGCTGCGACTTTCAGGGCAAGTGTAATCTCTGTACCTATGAGAGCTTATACTCATGATCTTTCTGCCATGCTGGCGGCCATAAAGCCTGAAACAAAAATTATATTTATTGCCAATCCCAATAATCCAACAAGTACAATGGTCGACGAAAAGGCTTTGGACCTTTTTATGAAACATGTTCCTGAAAACATTATTGTTTGTATTGATGAAGCATATATTGAACTTCTGCCACCTTCTAAACAGCCCGATACACTTAAATATGTTAAGCAGGGTCGCAGTGTTGTTCTTATGCGGACTTTCTCAAAGACATACGGGTTAGCTGGGCTTCGCATTGGCTATGCCATTGCTCCTGATCATTGTATAGGTCTTTTGAACAAGGTCCGACAGCCTTTTAATGTCAATTCTATGGCTTTGGCTGCTGCAGAAGCTGCACTCAAGGATGACCGATATGTTGATCGTACCAGGCGAATGGTTGCCGAAGGCATTGTTTACTTCGAAGCAGAGTTTAATCGTTTAAACCTATCATATGTGCCTGCGGTTGTGAATTTCATACTGGTGGAAGTTGGTAATGGCAGGGATGTTTATCAAAAGCTCATGAGGGAAGGTATTATTGTTCGCCCCATGGATGGCTACGGTTTGCCTGGACATATCCGGATTACCATTGGAACAAAACAGGAAAACAAGAAGTGTATTCGTGCCATTGAAAAGGTATTACCCCGGGGGAAATAACTATGCAGAAATTAGCAATAATAGGGTTGGGGCTTATGGGGGCTTCGTTAGGATTGGCTGCAAAGAAGAAGAAAATTGCCAGGGTGGTTAGTGGCTATGCCCGCCGCGATGAAACCAGAAGCGAAGCGTTAAAACGCGGCATTGTGGATTGTGTTTACGATAATCCTGGAGATGCGGTTAAAGGGGCGGATATGGTTGTTTTTTGTCTTCCGGTTCTTACTATCCCCGAGGTTGCCGCACAATGCATTCCTCTTCTCGAGGAGAATTGTGTGTTAACTGATGTTGGTAGTACAAAAGCTGAACTTGTTTCTCAGATGGACAAGTTGCTTGGGAAAAGCAATGCGGTTTTTGTTGGAAGTCATCCTATTGCCGGGTCGGAGGAGACCGGGCTGCAGGCCGCCAGGGCCGATCTTTATGACGGTGCCGCTGTTGTGGTTACTCCTGCAGGCAGGAAGATTGAGAAACACCTTACTGCTGTTAGACGAATGTGGGAAGGACTTGGGGGACGAGTCTTTATTATGGATCCCAAGGAGCATGACAAGACGATAGCCAGGACGAGTCATCTTCCGCATCTTGTCGCGGCTATGCTGGTAAATGCTGTTGGGCGTGATGGTGGTAAATCATGGCGATTCTGTGGCACTGGTTTCAAGGATTCAACTCGTATTGCTGCGGGATCCGAAGACGTCTGGCATGATATATTAAAGAGTAATCATCTCGTTGTTTTGCGCGAGCTTAAAGAATTTGAAAAGACCCTTGGAAAAGTAAGCGCCATGATCAGTAAGAAAGATTTTCCGGGGCTGAAGAGCTTTCTTGCGGCGAATAGAGAACAGAGAAAGAAATTTGAAGAGCAGTTCAACAGGGAAAGGCGTCCGTAAGAGTGAATGAATCTGATTTCATGATTATCAACCCTTCCGTTGGTATAAAAGGCAAGGTAGTAGTTCCAGGAGATAAGAGTGTGTCCCATCGGGTTGCAATGCTTAGTGGACTTGCCTCCGGTGAATCAGTGATTGAAGGTTTCCTTACCGCTGAAGATTGTCTTAACACATTGAAAGCTGTTGAGTCGATGGGCGCCATAGTTTCAAGGAATGGCGATTTTGTCAGGGTCAAGGGGACTGGTGGTAAATTTAAAAGTCCTGGTGGTATGCTTGATATGGGGAACTCTGGAACTGGGATGCGGCTGATGGCGGGTTTGCTTGCCGGACAGGATTTTGTTTCCGAGATGACTGGAGATGAGTCTCTACGTTCACGGCCCATGAATCGAATCAAGGACCCACTTGAGAAGATGGGCGCCAGGGTGGAACTCTTGGGTACAAGGGGTTGCGCTCCCGTAAGGATATATGGTGGAAAGTTGCGGGCTATTGAATATAAAAGTCCCGTTGCTTCTGCACAGGTCAAATCATGCGTGCTTCTGGCTGGTCTTTTTGCAGAGGGGATAACCACGGTTATAGAACCAAAGGCGACAAGGGATCATACGGAAAAGGTTCTACAGGGGGTTGGGATCAAAGTGGAATGTAATGGCCTTTTTGTTTCAATACAGGGGGCTGGTCAGGCAGGGCATAGATTTGATGGTAGGAAATGGGTTGTTCCTGGTGATTTTTCCTCTGCCGCGTTCTGGTTGGTAGCAGCAGCCATTTCAGAGGGATCATGTGTGACGGTAGAAAATGTTGGCCTTAATCCGCGTCGAACAGCCTTATTGGATGTGTTACGAAGAATGGGCGCGGAAGTTCTAATTAACCCAGATACATCATCAATCGATGATTGGGAACCCATCGGTACTATTACCGTAAAAGGTAGAGGGTTGAAAGGTACTGAAATTGGCGGGGATGAGATACCAAATCTTATTGATGAATTGCCTGTCGCAGCTGTTGCAGGAGCAATGGCGGAGGGAAAGACGGTTATAAGAGATGCGGCAGAGTTGAGGGTAAAGGAATCGGATCGGATTGCAACAATGGCAAAGGCCCTTATATCTCTAGGCGTTAAAGTAGAAGAAAGGCCTGACGGAATGATTGTCTATGGTAAGTCCATTGTAAAGGGTGGGGCAATAATTGACAGCCGTGGTGATCATCGTATTGCTATGGCTTCGGCCATGCTGTCTTTGTTTGCTGACGCTCCTGTCAGGATCAACAATATTGCCTGTATTAAAACTTCGTATCCCACGTTCTGGGAACATCTAAAACAACTGGCAGGTGCCAATGGCTAATAAAGTTGTAGCAATAGATGGTCCTTCTGCGTCAGGTAAATCGACCGTTGCTAAAAGAGTCGCAGCAGCACTGGGGTTTCTGTATGTCGATTCTGGCGCGTTATATAGAGCGGTGACCTGGAAAGCTCTTCAGGAAAAAGTTAGTACTTCTGATGCGTCCAGGGTGTCGATCCTTCTGCAGAATCTGGCAATTACTTTTTACGAGAAAGAAGGCATCGTTTGTTTCAAAATCGATGACAGAGAGTTGAAAAACGAAATTCGTGCGATTGAGGTTAACGAGAATGTAAGCAAAATTGCCGCAATGCCGGAGGTGCGTTCTCAGGTAGTTGTATGGCTCAGAGATATGGTTAGATTCGGTGACCTGGTGATGGAAGGCCGTGATATTGCTACGGCCGTATTTCCTAATGCTGAGCATAAGTTTTATCTCGATGCATCTGAAGAGGAACGAGCCAAGAGAAGATTTCAGGAAATACATGACGGAGCTGAAAAGATTACGTTTACTGATGTAAACGAATCTCTGAAACGAAGGGATGCCATTGATAAGGGACGTAAAATGGATCCTTTACGAATGGCCAATGGAGCTGTGAAGATTGATACAACCGGCATGAATATTGACCAGGTTGTTCAGTTTATCGTCGACAGACTGAAAGCCTGTGTATTCTGATGGTTTATTAGGTTTAATATCCTGAGCTTTTCTATTGCTTGCTATGCTCTGGATATGTATATTTTACCTGTTTTGCATCAAGTGGTTAGGTTAATTTATGGGTAAAGATGATTGCATAGAAGTTAATGGAATGGTGACGAAAGTCCTGCCTGCTACAATGTATATGGTGAAGTTGGAGAACGGACATGAACTTTTGGCGCACATTTCCGGTAAGATGCGTAAACATTTCATCAAGATAACGACAGGTGATAAAGTCACCGTTCAAATTTCACCTTACGATCTCACAAAAGGACGTATCTGTTACAGACACAAGGACTGAGTCTGTCTGTCTCCTCTCTTTTCTTTAACGGGCAGTTTGATGTGTTGTACATTTTCGTATGCCTAGCATTACTGGGATTGGGCGGGGCGGAACGCTCGATGGATTGTTGATTATTCTGATGTTGTCGGGAGAGCTGTCTGTAACAAGCATAATACTGCTACCTCCACCATCCATTGCCATGGCTTCTTGACAACCGATACTTTTCATCAACTCTGCTGCTTCTAGAAGATTTATACCTTCACTTATCTCTATCTGGCGTCCATCGACAACCACGAGAAATAACCATCTGCTGGATTTGTCTATTCCCAGTAAAGTTCTTGGGTGTAGTTTCTCCGTATTATAAGTAATAATTTTACCTCTGTGAACGAGATATCCGGACCATTCGGTAACAGCTTCCTTAATAGTGTCTAGTGTATCCGGGGTACCCATGTTTGGTTTCTTGTTCCTGCCTATCCAGAAAGAGAAGTGATGGCCTGTCTGTCTGCTTCGTAAAGTTCCATTTGTTATGGAAAGACCGGCAATTTTCACTGGCTTATTAATAAACCAGTTGCTATCGGCTTCGCCTTTTCTGCCGCTGAACCCCATAAATCCGTTGGCATTTACTGCAACAATAGCATTATGCCGACGTGCCAATTTGTCTGGTTCCTCCAATACTGCATCAGCTGGTCCTTTACCATCTGGGTCATCACTGACCATTGTGATCAGTTCGTAATCATTATTTTCAAGGTCAAATCTGATGAAGCGTATTTTAATAGGCCGTGGAGTCTCTCGTGTTTCAGCCCAACAGACAATAGGTACGTCAGTCGTACAGGTTGGTGCCTTGTCTGAGAAAAAGATGTCACTTTCTGCGGCGTTGCAGAAAACATTTACCAGTAGAAATAACAATACAATTGCCGGCATGTCTCTACTCATGGCCTGTCTCACCCATACACCAAGTCTGCCTGCTGGCGGACGCAGAGTGGTGGGTGGTCGGGGCGGAGGGATTTGAACCCTCGACCTTTTGGTCCCGAACCAAACGCGCTACCAGGCTGCGCTACACCCCGTAAGAATCAAACACCGGCGTACTTTACCTTATAACGCGTGGGTGTCAACAATTTGCATCAATCTCTATTTTCCAGGGATATTTCTTTAACCAGAACTTCACCTGTAAATGTCCCTCGAACATGGCATCTTATGGCAATAATATTTGATGGGATTTCGAATGTCTGTTTCGCAGCCACCCAACTGCCATGTCTGATTTGATTAGGTGCCTTACTTACCAAAGGATCAATCAATTCTTCTTTACCGTTGATTTTTTTAATCGCGGATATAACTGCCACGATAGTGCCGCTGAAAGAAGGTGTTTTCCGGACTACAACCTCGAAACACATTTTTCTCCGGGTATTTACGGTTACAGGGCAGGATATGAGGCTGATTTCTCTGTTTTTGCTGTTGGATGTCAGCACAAAGACTTTACCCTCACGGTTTTCAGTCTCGAATTTTATGGTTTGTTGCTTCTTATCCCCAAGTTTTGCATTCCAGCCTGGGATTCCATTCTTAGTGTCATTTGGTTCGGTTGGCAGAATGAGCATATTGGTATTTACAGGATAAATGGCGCTGTCGATCCTTGATGAAGAAGGATCTAGAATTATGATTGAACTGTTCTTGTCATTCCATAAAAAGTAACCCAGGTATAACGCAGCTGACAAACCTGCAGCCAGAAGGAATCCGGCCAGTATTTTCCACGTCCTTACGCTTCGTTTTAGAGTGGTTAGTTGTTGTACTGGGACGGCATCCTTTATTGACTTTTCATGCGTGACCGCAGGTGCGAAGTTCACTATTTCACGGATAGGAGGCAAATCTTTCCTGGGATCCTGCTGAAGGAAGTAGCTTGGTCCTTCTGATACCCCGGCTTCATGCAAGGCATTGCGGTAGGCATCAATATCAAATGGTACCCTGCGCCACATGACCAAGCTGCTCTGAGTGTCGTAGATGCAGTAACAGGCCCGGGCATCCTTATCTCTCGGCTGGCCAACGGAACCGACATTTACGATAAAACGTTTATCAGCCTCCAACTGAAAATTGACGGGTTTTACGAGATGAGGCGTCCCGCTTTGCCCAAGGACATGAATCGTAGGCTCATGTGTATGACCGACAAAAAGTAGTTTCTCCGATACGGCGTTCCATGACGGTAAAGCCTCTTTTGGTTCAATAATGTAATTGAATGCACCTGGATCAGCAAAATCACCATGCGCACAGCGAAATGATTCACTTGCAAGAGTTAGGGGCAGGGCCTTCATAAAACTTTTGGCCTTGTCGTTTAGTTGACTTCTTGTCCATATGATGATTTTTTGAGCATCACTGTGAAACTGGTCGGCGTCCATTTTTTCGCAGGCAACAGCGTCATGATTCCCGAGGATGATATGATCAACATTGGAATGAATAGACTGCAGAACTTCGCTGGGATTTGGTCCGTATCCGACAATATCGCCCAGGCAGATTATCTGGTCGGCCCCAAGACTGCGGATATCCAGCAGGACTGCCTTCCATGCCTGAAGATTCGCATGAATATCTGAAACCAACGCGTAACGCATTTTAAACCTCTGAACAAGTTACGCCATGGCAAACAGGGTACTTGCCCAGCCACAGCAGACAGTCGTGATGGGTATTTGTTTATAAAATATTCAAGGAGGAAGCAAGAAAAGGCTCGAAGATATGACTGGTAATTGAAAGACTTTAAGGATGGTTATATTGGGTATAACACTTGGATTGGGGGCTTCTTTCTGTCAGTCCTTATCATACCTGTATTCTAGGCGTTTCCTGAAGGAATACGGTGATGACTGGCGGATGCTCCTTGCGTTGTCGCAGGTGTTGATGGGTATCATGGCTGTGGTTGCTTTGCCGTTTACTGCGGCAGGATGTGACTTTCCGGTTATAAGCGCTGCGCTACGGCCTTCAATATGGGCTGCAGTATTCTATTTTATGGCCCAGGGTGCCTTATTTTCAGCGCTGAAGCGAACTGAAGCATCGCGTGTGTCTCCTCTGTTAGGGTTAAAGGTTGTTGTTATTGCCTTAATTGCCAGTCTGCTTGGCAGGCAACACTTGGTTTGGCAGCACTGGGTGGCGGTAATGTTGAGCGGTTCTGCGGCATTTTTCCTGAATGAAATCGGAGGTAGAATCCCAGGTAAGGCCATCATGTTAATATGTCTTACTGTTTCCGGTTATTCATTGTCTGATATGAACATAAAAGAACTGCTTGTAGCGCTTGAACCTGCTGGTTTGAAAGGACCTTTTGTAGGGGTTTGCCTCGCATACATTGTCAGTGGTTTTTTTGGTGGGCTGATGCTTTTTCAAACAGGAATACCTTGTAAACGTGTCTGGATGTTGGCATTGCCGCATGCCGTCACATGGTTTGTCAGTATGTTCTTTTTCTACTGGTCAATAGCATTCATTAACCTTGTATTTGCAGTTATTGTTCAGGCCACACGCGGCTTGATGTCCATATGGTTGGGTGTGATTGTAGCGAGATTGGGGCATGAACATATCGAGCAGCCTCTTGGTGGGGGTGTTGTCTGGAAGAGGTCGGCTGCTGCTTTTCTAATGGCGCTGGCAATAGTTCTATATTCATGGCCGAAATAGAGCGCCTGTTTTGTTAATCATCACTTGAAGAAATCCCCTAAGCCTTCTTCAGAAAAGGAGAAGCTGTAAGAGAATGAAAATGGGTAACAGGATCGGGATTGTAAATTTGTACATGTATTCAAAAAAATGAGGCATCTTGATGTTCTGGTGCTCGGCAATGGTTTTTACCATGAAATTGGGGCCATTCCCGATGTAGGTCATTGCTCCGAAGAAGACTGCAGCCGTGCATATGGCTTTCATAAGACTTGCCGGTATGGATGCAACCATTTCAGGTTCAGTGGCGGATAGACCTAATGCAAGTGCATGGAATGTTACCGCAGTAGGTGTGTTATCGAGGAAACTGCTCAGCAGTCCTGTAAGATAATAAAAAGAAACTGGCGTGGAGACATGCAGGTGGTGCGCATTATTTTCAAGATAAACCAGGCAAGGTACCATGGTAATAAATATTCCAAGGAAAAGAGCTGCAACCTCGTTTATGGGATGCCATGTGAAACTGTTTGATATTCTGGTAATACGCGGGGTTGTTACCAGAGAAAAGAAAGCCATGAGCAATATCACGCCTTCCCTGATGAACCCGGAATAATGATTGCCTTTGAGGGCTGGCATGGTGTTGGGATTGATAAAAGCTATCGCCATCAACACTCCGGCGAGCCAGAAAAAATTAATTTTCCCTGAGAGGTTTAATGAGGTCGATTTGGACAGACATTCCTGCCTTATCTCTGCCTTTTCTTTCTTCCAGAACCGCATTTCCATGATTAAATAGATTATCATCAATACTATATTTACGATGAGCCATTCGGGATAAAGCTTGAAAAACCATGTAAAGGATGCTCCACGCAGATACATCATAAATAGAGGTGGGTCCCCAAGTGGTGTCAACAATCCACCGCAATTACATACTAGAGCTATGAAAAATAGAATTGTATGTGTTTTAAATTCCCGCTGACGATTCATATGCAGTAATGGATTGATCATCAACATGGCTGCGCCGGTTGTTCCAATAAATGAAGCCAACAGCGTACCTGAGCCAAGTAGAACCGAATTGGCTAAAGGGGTGGCTCCTCCTTTGACATCCATAAATATACCGCCAGTGATAATAAACAGAGCCCCAAGTAATACGATAAAAGGGATATAGTCGAAGACAATAGAGTGAAAGATTGCCGACAGCATATCCATCCTGAACATGTAAATGATGGTAGGAATTGCCAAGATCACTGCAATCATCAGCTTGTTCCTGTTCTTTTCCCAGAAATGCGGCACGAAAATGGGAAATACTGCGATAGCGGCAAGCATTAACAGGAAAGGAATGGCGGCAAGTATTGAAACATTGTTCATGAAAAATCGAGGTTACAAAACGCTGAGTGGATTGTAAAGTAATCTATGTTCATGGCGATTGGATCAGGGGGCGTGCGGCTTGATGTTGATTTTCAGAGAACCATTTTTACGCCTCGTATAAGTCGTAATTCTCTGTCAATGTTGTTCATTTCTTCAAGGGAGCGGACCATGGTGCTGATGTTGAAGCTGATGTATTTTGCACCACCAGAAACATTTATTTTTTCAACAGGAGCATTGATTCCAAGGCCCATAACTACTGTTTCAATAACAAACTGCATGTTCTCATCGTTCTCGGCAATCACGCGAAAATGACATTCGATGGGGAATTGTAATTCTGCTAAGTCATTTCTATTCATAGCCTTAGGCTTTGTAATAAATTTCGGAGAAAGTTCTAGCGCGTTTTCTTTTCAGGAACAGCTAAGAGTATGCACTTTGTTATTGCGGGCACAGCAAGGAGAACTTCTTTTGAAGGTTCTTTCCCGAAATCTGTGTTTCTGGGTTGTATACCGATGACAGATATACCGCAATTAATCTGGGCTTGGAAATATGCCATTAATATTGGAAGAGGAAGTACATGTGTGGAAAAGGAAGTTCCTTCTATGGCTTTGGCTTCCAGAAGTCTGATAGTGCCAGGCTTGGAATCCATCTGTGCCGCATCGACCAGAATAATATGAGCAGCTTCATTCTTGGCCCTGTGTAGAAATTTCTTAACTTCGCCGGTAATATTTTCCGGGGCAGTGCAGCCTATGAAGGCTTTTAGACAGGTGGGGCGTTTTTTTGATTTCCTGATGGCTTCTGCTACCAAGACGCCAACAATATCGTCGCCTCGCAGTTCTGAACCAACGCCTATGACGGCAACCAGTTTGGCATCAAGCAGGTTTTTTTTCAGGCTCTTTAGCAGCAGCTTGGGTAGGCTCTGTTTTCTTGGCGACAGCATTGTATGTAATCCTGAATTTAGCTCGGTCGAGTTGTGCAAGTTCAAAGTTACCCGTTGGTTCCAAGGCATCCTTGGGACATGAATATACACACTGTGCACAGTAAATACATTTCCCAAGGTCAAAGTCTGCCTGAAACATTTTCTCGCCTACCTTGGTTATCTTGATTGCATAGGAAGGGCAATCACGTTCGCACGCCTTACATCCTATACATCTCTCAGAATAAAATTTAATCTGCCCCCTGAACTTGTCGGGCATAACAAGTTTGACGGCCGGATAAGCAGTTGTTGCAGGTTTTCGCACCGCATTTTGAAGGACTTCGACTACCATTTTGCCTGGTTTATTCATTATTTTACAATCCAGTTTAAGGTGAGACTTATAAATATTTGTGCCAGGGCTGCCGGGGCGAGATATTTCCAGCAGAAAACAACCATTTGTTCAATTCTAAGCCTCGCTGTTACGGTGCGAAGCAGGGCAAGGAGCAGCAGGATGAAAAGTATTTTTATAAGGTAAAGGATAACTCCAATCACTAGCCCAAAATGAAGACCGAAAGGGAGAAAGACCGCAGCAATAAGAGATGCTCCAACTATGACTTCCATATCTATTGCCAACCTGAACATTGCCAGAAGTCTGCCGCTATATTCTGTGAAAGTTCCTCCGACAATTTCTGTTTCAGCTTCAGGCATGTCAAACGGCACACGCTCGAGTTTGCCCTGGAGCGCAACCAATGCAACAAGAAAGCCTATGGAGTTTGTTAATGCGTAGAGGGGATTATTGCTGTAGAACTCACTCATGTCTGCGATAGACCATGTATGTGCGAGGACGGCAGGGGAGAGAACCGCAAGAAGCAACGGAACCTCATAGGCGAACAACTGGGTCAATGTTCGAACCGCACCAATCATTGAATAGAGCGAAGTTGAGTGCCATCCGCCGAGGAAGAATGTCAGAGTAGGTATGGTCAACAGATAAACAATGACAATTATACTGCCATTAAACGATATCAGCGGTGTGGAGTTCCATAGAGGTATATGCAGATAAGCTGTAAGAACTGCAGTCATGGCCAACACAGGCATGAATTTGAACATTGCCGAGTTAGCTTCTTCGGGAATAAGATCTTCCTTGGCGGCCAGCTTGATCAAATCTGCATATGGCTGGAACCATGGGGGTCCTATGCGGTTCTGCATTCTGGCGTACAGCTTGCGATCAATATACTCTGCTGCCGTACCCAGAAAGCTCAAGAGGAGGAAATACCCCAAAAATACCAAAATTACAGACAACGCTGACATGTTTCTCTCTTACTCCTGTTTCTTTGCCAATTTCCTGTTTAAGTCGGTAAAATCAATTCCCTGTTTCCTGTACCACTTGATGCTGTAGTTCCTCATGTTGTCCCACCGTATTGAATCTCTTGCGCCGGTGGAACTTATTGTGCCGATCATGCGGTCGGTACATGAAAAACATGGATCAATCGCCGCGATTGCTATTGGCAAATCTGCCAGATTGTTGTTCTCCAGCATTTTGGCTACAGACTGCAGGTTTGCCAGAGTGGGAGCCCGCACCCTCACTCTTTCAGGTTTATCTGTGCCATTACCCTTTACGTAATGGGTATCTTCACCGCGAGGTGCTTCGTAGCGACTGAAAGCTTCACCTGCAGGAACCTTGCGCGGAGCCTTTACTGTTATTGGGCCATCAGGCATCTTTGCGATGATCTGCCTGATCATTTTGTAAGTTTCCATAAGCTCAAGCAGTCGTACCACAGCGCGGCCGAAGACGTCGTTATGATTATCTACGATTACATTAAAAGAAAGATCGCCATAAGCCAGATAGGGATCCTCTCGTCGAACATCCTTGTTTACTCCTGATGCCCTTCCTGTAGGGCCTATTGTGCCAAGCCGGACCGCATCATCGTGCGAGAGTGTTCCAACGCCGCTGAGTCGGTTGATTACTGTTGGTTCCTGTGTGCAAACCTCAATATAATACTTTGTACGTTCCTCGCAGATATCTATAACTTTTAGCACTTCAGTAAGTTGCTCTTTGGTGAAATCTCGACGGACACCCCCAAGGGTATTCATTCCGTAGTTTACGCGGTTACCAGTAAGTGATGCAAACAGATCCATAATTGCTTCGCGGTCGCGCCACGAATACATGAGAAGAGTGTCGAAGCCAATTTCGTGACCGGCAACGCCTAGCCAGAGTAGGTGACTGTGGACGCGCTCAAGCTCCGCTATTAGTGTCCGTATATATACGGCCCTTGGCGGAAGCTGCAGTCCTGCAATTTCCTCAACTGCCTGAATAAAACAACTTGAGTGTGAATGTGAACATATGCCGCAGACTCGCTCAAGGAGGTACAGAGCCTGTACGTATGTTCGCTGTTCACAAGCTTTCTCAATACCCCTGTGATTGTAACCAAGTCGCATGTCCAAGTTTACAATATTTTCCCCGTTAAGCGTCACGATGAAACTTTCGGGTTCCTTCAGGGCAGGATGCTGAGGTCCAATCGGAATAGTAACTCTAGCCATTTTTAGCCTCTTCTTTCCGACCACTAAGTCCTTCCAGCATTTCAGGTTTCCAGTCCTTGCGAAGAGGGAACTGATTGGCCGGCCAGTCATCGGGAAGGGGATACCGCTTCCCATGCGGGATTCCTTCAACCTTTGCCCCAAGCAGGTCAATTAGCTCACGCTCGTATATAACTCCTCCCGGAAAGATGTCTGTAATCGTTTTTATAACAGGATTGCTTTTAGGTGCGGTAGTTCTCAGGTTTAAAACAATTCCGTCCATTCTGGCAAGATGGTAAATGAACTGGAGATTATCACCGTCATCCAGTCCGGTTATAATGCACAGGTTTGAAAACTCCATTTTCTTGGCGGCAAATTCACACACATCGTGGAATCGTTCCTGTGGTACGTCGACGAAAATGCGTCTAACCCTTTGGATAACAATCTTGTCGGCAAGGAATGAAAACTTGCGGCTCAATTCAGTCTTGATGGTTTCTTCGTTAGCCATTTGTCGTTATCTCCGCTTCCAGCAATTTTCTTTCAATAGCTTCAATATCTGCCTTTTCTCCGGGTTTCTTACCCTGAAGGCTGCCAAGAAGTTTGGCTACACCGTCAATAATCGCAGCGGGGCTTGCGGGACAACCGGGAATATATGCAGAAACTGGTATTACAGTGTCGATGCCACCGCAAACGTTATAGCATCCCTGGAATACTCCTCCTGAACACGAACACGTTCCTACTGCAACAACGAACTTGGGCTCGGGCATCTGTTCGTAGATTCGGATCAGTCTGTCCTTGATCTGCCGTGTCACAGGGCCGGAGCAAACAAGTACGTCTGCGTGGCGCGGCGTACCTTTGAGAATGATTCCGAAACGCTCAATGTCGAAACGTGGGGTTAGGGATGCAACAATCTCGATGTCACAGGCATTACAGGCACCGGAGTTGAAATGGATTATCCAAGGGGATTTAATCCTTGCCCATGTGACAATTTTACTTAACAAACTCATTTATGGCCTCCTGAAAAGGATGAAAAGTCCGATCGCCAGTGACGACGCATAACCAATGGCCATTGCGGTCGCCGAAAGTGACCCAGCGGGTACAGTTACAACAACCAGGGCCAAAACATGCATAATCGTGAAAAAGAAAGCAAAAGGGAAGAATTCACTGTAGTCGGGGGATATCCTGTGATTTTTGACGTCTTCTCCGCAGGCATATGCCTTAAATTTGCCGCTATGTTTGTCCGTGCTATTTACCACATGAGATAAACATCCGAGGAGACGTAGCAAACCCATCATGAAAAGCATTACAACTATAAATGCTACAGGTGTTGTAAGCAGCCAAACACTCATTTTATTTCCTTTTTCTAACCTTTAAGATTATTCATTTTGCCGGCATCGAGATCGTTGTTATGCCTGTAAGAGCCAATAACAACTCCAGCAGCAACGGCTATCACGACAACTTCAATGACTATAAGAGTGATAATAAATGTCTGTGCGAGCGCCATCCGGTTCGAAACATATCCACCTATGGCGAGCAGGAGGGTTACCGCCTTTGTCATCAGCTCCAACCCAATCAGTATTCTGATAAGATTACGGCTGACCAGTATGCAATAGAGCGCAGTTATTATAATCAATATGGCAAAAACCACGCTTGCCTGGAAATATGTTGCAATGTCTGCGCTCATTGTTTCGTCTCTCCATCAACACTGTGTTTGGTCTTGAAAAGAACAATTACTCCGAACACACCAGCCAGGATAACAAGTATTTGTCCGATAAGATCAAAACGGCGTGTAAACCAGAGGACTTCCTGCATGGTTGCTGACTCTGCTGGTAATGCCTCGTGTGATCCAAGATGAAGAGCTTTTACTGACAGCAGCCAGCCGGCAAGCACCAGGAATACGGGCAGGAAAATGAAGCGCTTGATTCGCTTCATCTTTATCTCATGTGCCTCGATATCGTTTACCGATTTTGTAAGGCTTATTACGCTTATGAAAACCACCGTTATAAGGCCGGCACAGACGGACAGCTCGAATACGGCAGCCATTGGTGCTTTCAGAATGAACAGAACGAGCGTCAGCACAACGCTGGTCAAAGCCAAGCCGACGGCGGCCATGAGGAGGCGTGACGTAACAACCGCCCACACTGCGGAGGCCAACATCAGCGCAAGCAATACAATATTTAATGTGTCGAAATCTAACTTCATAGAATGCTCCTTATCGGCAGCAGGAAAGTGTTAAGCAACCATGGCATGAAGAGTCCCAGCCCTATGGTTATCGCCGCAAGAAGACATGCAGGGATGAGTGCCCATGCATTAGCTTCCTTCAGATTTTCAAGATTGGAGGCAAGTTTGCCGAAGAAAACACGTCTTTGCATTGAAAGAAAATATGCCAGTGTCAGCAGACTTGCAAGGACTGCAATAAGAGCAGACCACAGGAACCCGGCTTTCCATACTGCGATGATAATGATCAGCTTGCTCCAGAAACCCGACAGAGGAGGAATACCTGCAGTGGAAAGGAATGCGACAACAGATGTAAATCCAGTTACCGGCATCTTGTCGGATATGCCTCCGAGAGTATCCATGTTGCGGGTTCCTGTTTGTTTCTCAACTGCGGCTGCATTGACGAATAACAATGATTTGAATATTGCATGGTTGAAGAGATGCAGCACTGCGCCAGCGATAGCCATCTCGGTCCCAATACCTAATCCAAGTATTATATAACCAACCTGGCTAATGCTTGAATAGGCGAGCATCCTTTTAAAATCACTTTGTCCTAGTGCTGCCAAAGCGCCTACGACAATTGACACCAGCGCTACTGTAATAATCAGAATCTGTATATTATGATTCAAGAGGTGCATTTTGGTAACGATTGTGATTAGTGCATAGACTCCGGTTGTTTTGGTGACAATCCCGGCCAGCAGAACCGAAGTTGCTGATGGCGCCGATGAATACGCATCGGGTACCCACCCGTGGAATGGGACAATGCCGCTCTTGATGAATAATCCACCCAAAAGCAGCGCAACAGCCAGCATAATGACAGGATTGCCGCCATGCGCCGTCATAACGGTTGAGAGTGCCTTGAAAGACACACTCCCTGTCACGGCCATCAGAAGACCGATTGCAGAGAGTATCATCGCTGTAGCAATCGCAGACAGGACTAGATATTTGAACGTTCCTTCAAATGCGTCTTTTTCCCCGTTGAATGAAATCAATATGAAGGAAGACACGGCTGCAATTTCAAGGAAAACGTAGAGAGAAAAAAGATCCTGGGAAACTACGAGCCCGTTCATTCCGGCCATGGCAAGGATCAGAAGATTGGTGAAGTTAAAGAGCTTGTTCTCGTCTTCAATGGAATAACGCGCAATGAGCAGTGAAACGAAGCTCACTGTTGCAATTGCAAGGAACATTACAAGTGCAATGTTGTCAGCGTATGGCTTGAACAATAGCAGCCGGTTAACTGTGTCCAGCTGGATGTTCCAGAATGGTGCAGGCATACGTATGACAAGGGCTGCCTGAAGCATGCAGAGGATGAGTCCAGCCCAGAATGCAAGG
>MHBM01000292.1 GCA_001804885.1 Lentisphaerae bacterium RIFOXYA12_FULL_48_11 | reverse complement strand
CGGCTTTTGAGCTCCCGCTATATCCAGGAATGTGGGATACAGATCCACGTGGATTATCGGTTCATCACAGGTGGACCCGGGTACAACATGTCCGGGCCAGCGCACGATGAACGGCACACGCGTGCCGCCCTCGTAAAGACTTCCCTTGCCACTGCGCAGCGGGAGGTTGTCGGTAGTATTATTCTTGGCGGCAAGCCCTTCGCGATCGTACCCACCCACACCGCCATTGTCGCTTGAAAAGATGATGACCGTATTGTCGACCAACTTGAGTTCATCCAGCAATGCCATTATACGGCCAACACTCTCATCAACGCTGTAGATCATAGCCGCATATGTCGGATTATTGTGACCGCCAATCCCGGGTTTCGATGCGAATTTCTCAATATAATTCTTCTTAGCCTGCAATGGAGAATGTACGGCAAAATGCGAAAGATACAGAAAAAATGGCTTATCCTTGTTACGCTTTATGAAATCAAGACCCTTGCCGGTAAGAAAATCCGCAAGGTACTCGTCTTTCGGGTGGGCAACAGCAGGATCTGTCTTGAAACCAAAGTGTACTCCCTCACTGGTGATGGCCTCATCAAAACCGCGCCTGGACGGATGATGTGCTTCATCATGTCCAAGATGCCATTTCCCGAACATGCCAGTTGCATAGCCTTCCTTTTTCAGCACCTTCGCAATGGTAATTTTCTCAAGAGACAGGCTGGTCACATTATCCACGGGGCGGAGCGGGCGCATACTCCAGTCAAACCGGTCAATACTGCCAACGGTATAGATTCCAGTCCGCGGCGCATACTGTCCGGTCATCAGCGCTGCCCGCGATGGCGCACAGTTCTGGCAGTTATGGTACCGCAAGAATTTCATACCTTGCGAAGCCAGCCTGTCAATATTCGGCGTCTCATAATATTTACTGCCGTATGTTGCGGTATCCGTCCAGCCCAGATCGTCAGCAAGGATAAAAATAATATTCGGTCGTGTCAGAGCACCTTTGCCATCTACCGAAAGCCCGGCCGTGTTGTCTTTTGCGCCTGGCGAAACAGTATCAGCTGATATTCCAGACAACAAACAGAACACAACTCCTGTCGTAATCATCCCAGCCATTGTTATACATCTATGTCCTGCAATCATTTTTTATGATCCCCCCTTTTTTTGCGTCACCACTCAAAATCTTATTTGTGTATTTAAAATAACGAAAAAACCAACAGTTTATTGTACAGAGGATTCAGACCACGCATTTTCCTAGAAACACCTTGTTCTTTTTAATACAACCGCGCATTCTATGGAAATCAACGCGTCGGCATCAATCCGGAGAACGACAATCATGCAGACAAGAATATCCTCACGCAAACTTGTCACAACAGTGTTTACGCTTGTAACCATATTAAAGCTGAATGCTGCACCAGCTTCAAAACCACAGTCAACTGCATCCGGCAATCAATACAAATTCGAAGCCGAAACAGCAGAATTGAACAGCGACCGTGTCGAAGTCGTGGAACAGGAGTCATTTCCAGGCAAACAGGGTGTTTCACTGAAAAACAACCTGGCCTCCAATGTCGGCTCGCCTGAAACCAAACCCGACCTGATCTTCACAGTAAAAGCCCCACAGACAGGTCGGTACTGGATCCGTACCCATGCCGCCACAGATGCTAAAGGTACCGACGCAATGAGAAAGGCGGCGAATAAATTTGCATCCCTGCGCCTTATGATTTCTGTCGACGGCAGCCGTCCGACCAAACGCGTTGTATTTGTCCCATGGAGTAAGCCCGAAAGTTGCACTCAAGCTTTGGGAAAGTTTGATTTTAACGGCAGGGAACAGAAAGTCAGGATGTGGCTCCCGGATGGGATACGCCTGGATTACATGCAACTTGCCACCTACTCTCCTCCCAAAGTCCCGCCTGCTGCTGCCGAATACCAGCCGCCTGTGGTCCCGCCGAAGTCACGACCACGCATCTGGGTCAACGAAGAATCACTGCCTCAAGTCCGCACCAATCTCAGCAAGGGTGAAAACGCTCCCCTCTGGGCAAAGATGAAAAAACATGCAGACAAACCATTTGAATTCACTGCAAAGTCTGACACCGAGATCACCCATAACCCGGCACTGGAACAGGCGGCCGTGGCCAGGGCTTTCGTGTACCTGATGACCGGCGACAAAACCCGGGGGCTCGAAGCCGTCGGATTAATCCGCAAGTATCTTTCTGCAGTTGAATTCGACAATCTTCTCGATATTACCCGCGAGATAGGCCGGGCCATTTACTCAGCTTCACTGGTTTATGACTGGTGCTACAATTTAATGACTCCTGAAGACAGGAACGATATCCGCAAGAACCTGATGAGACTGGCCGACGACATGGAGATGGGATGGCCGCCTTTCCGCCAGATGATCATCAACGGGCATGGGAACGAAGCACAGCTCAACCGCGACCTGCTCTGCATGGCAATCGCGATATATGACGAGGATCCTCTCCCCTATCGCTACTGTTCATACCGAATACTTGAAGAACTTGTACCCATGAGAAAGTTCGAATACCAGTCACCGCGCCACAATCAGGGTGTAAGCTACGGGCCATATCGATTCAACTGGGACATGCACTCAGCATGGCTGTTCCGGCGCATGACCGGAAAGAAGGTCTTCGATGACAACATTGGCAATGTCTACAAGTTCTGGTTGTATATGCGTCTGCCAAACGGCCAGCTGCTCCGCGACGGCGACGGTTTTTCAGACGGCCGATACGCAAACCTTGGGGCCGCCACATTGCTCAGTTATGCCTATACCGGTAATCCTCTTATAAAGGGTGACTTTGAACGTCAGGGTGGCCTGTCAGGCGACCCGATGCTCATTCTGCTTCTGAATGATCCGGACCTTGTGGCAGAGAAAAAGCTCGACTCATTGCCACTGACCATCGACTTCGGCCCAATCCTTGGATCAATGGTCGCCAGGACCGGCTGGAACCTCTGCACCAATATTTCCGATGTAGTAGTCGAGATGAAAGGCGGCGGCTATCATTTCGGTAATCACCAGCATTCGGACGCAGGAAACTTCCAGGTATATTACCGTGGCCTTCAGGTTGCCGATCTCGGGCAATATCACTTCTACGGAACACCGTACGATAGCAATTTCTGCAAGCGCTCCATTTCGCACAGCATGATGCTGGCCGTCGATCCGGATGAAAAGTTCAACATTCCTGCCAATGACGGAGGAACCCGTTTCGTCCGGTCATGCCCGCTGACCCCTGAACAGGCTGTCAAGAATCCAATGTTTGCGAACGGCAGTGTGATATCGGCAAGTTTCGGCCCCTCAAAACAACGGCCGTTCTTCAGCTATTTTTCGGTGGACCTGAAATCAGCCTACAGCAGAAAAATCCAGGATTACGTCAGAACATTCTGCTTCCTTAATCTCAACAGCAGGGAAACACCGGCGGTTCTTGTCATACTTGACAACATGACGACAACCAGGCCGGAGTTTAAGAAATACTGGCAGATCAATACCCTGAAACAACCGGAGAAAACCGCCGATGGTGTGATCCTCAGAAACAGCGATGCAGGTCTGAACGGTAAAGTAAATGTGCGCATGCTTCGCCCCGGGAAAGATGAACGCCAGCTGGAAATTCTGAGCGGTGAGGCAGCCAACAGTGTATTTGGCCAGAACTTCACGCCGCCATTTGCTGCAAAACCAGAAGCCAACGGTCACCGCGTGATGTTCTCACCCAGGACAAAACAGGCCAATGATATTTTCCTGGCGGTCATGCCAATAACTGATGACAAAGCAGAGGAACCACCCGTAAAACTGGATGAAAGCCCGACGGTTTTTACTGTGACTATTGCAGACCGAATAGTTGTACTGAGTAAGACCGGCAAACTTCTCGAGAAATCATTCCAGGTAAATGTCCCCTCAGACCGTAATTATCAACTACTGCTTTCAGGCCTTAAGCCTGGCAACTGGAGCATCCGCAGTCAGGACGGCAAGATTCAGTTTAATGCAAAAGTTGAAGCATGCAAAAACACCGCTTTCTTTGTAATGCCTGGTGGAAACTACACGGTTCAGCCGGAAACAATACCAGGAGCACATGAATTTCAAGCCTCGTCTGATTTCATGCCGGCAATGATATCGGCCATTCAATAACCATGGCAGTCAGCAGAACGCGTCGATCAGCTGGGTATTAATTGGTATTTGCCGGAATTACATTCCAGCTTTCAGCCTCCGGCATTGTTACAAATGCCAGCGAGAGATAAATCGGGTAATTACAGTTGCAATGATGCGCATAGTTCGGAGCACTGAGAACACCACCGGCAGGAATAAGGGTATTTGTACATCCCGAGCGAATACCGCGGAAATAAGTATGAACACCCGTTTTCAGATCAAAATACGAAACATGCGAGTCACGTATCAGAACAAGGTTCGGGCAACCCAGCGCCCGGCCACAGCCGCGGTTACTATTGTTGTTCTTCCATAACCGCTCCGCACACGGTTCGCCTGTCTTCAAATCGATCACCTGCCCGCCATGGGTAACAAACTTGTCAGCCAGAACCACAGGGGGATGATAGGACGTAAAAGCACCCGGTGGTTCCTTACAGAGCAACTCTTTTGACCAGAGCAAGCGGCCCGTCGAGCCTTGATACGCTTCAGCCGTGGCCGTATTACGCGTAAAAAGCAAAACATCACCCTGCACTGAAAATGCCAGTTCAGGTACCAGTGGCGGAGCGAAATTATTCCATTTCGTTCCGGCAGCCAGAGACGGCGTAACCACTTGAATCTTCCACAGAGGATTACCATTCTCCAGATTCATTGCCGTGATTTCCGCCTCTTCACTCTTTGGATCTTCCTTTTTCCTGTGCGCAAAATTCCAGTAATCAACGCTGAACACTTTATCTGTTCCAAGGGCAAAATTAAAACCATCCCGCTGTGACAAAACCTTCCAGCGTAACACACCGGTATTCCTGTCCATGCACACCAGCCACTTGCCGGTAACGCCGACAAGCGAATCACCGCTTATGCGTATCTGTCCCCACGCCTCACCCGCAGGAGAAGAAAATGTGTCCAATCGTTCGCCGGTCTCCGCATCCAGGTACAGACATTTCTTTCCGGATATCGCATAAATATTCTTTCCGACGGCAACGATATCGCTGAGCGAATTCACAGTCCGTTTCCAGAGATGTCGGCCCGTATAGATATCCGTTGCATGGAGTTCGTTGCCTATCTGGACAAACATCCGCCCCTCGGCAACACGCGGCCGTGGTCCGGCTCCGGCATAGGGCGACGGAGCGGATTCGCCCGGAAGACACGGCGGATCGCCT
>MHBM01000291.1:5316-27224 GCA_001804885.1 Lentisphaerae bacterium RIFOXYA12_FULL_48_11 | reverse complement strand
ATCAGGGCCAGCAGAAGCAAACGGATCCAGTGGGTCGCGCCCCTCGTGGGCGCGTGGATTGAAACAGCACCTCAATAATGGTCCCGGCCGTGAATACTGTCGCGCCCCTCGTGGGCGCGTGGATTGAAACTTTGTTACCTTCGTGTCCTTTGTGGTGAACTCTGTCGCGCCCCTCGTGGGCGCGTGGATTGAAACATTGCAGAGGTTGGCTGTCAATCGCCGCTAGACGTCGCGCCCCTCGTGGGCGCGTGGATTGAAACATTTTCAGAACGTGCAGCCCGCAACATTGATTGGGTCGCGCCCCTCGTGGGCGCGTGGATTGAAACTCCGCTCTACGCTCAAACGAATGAGCCGACCGTGTCGCGCCCTATGCGGGCGCGTGGATTGAAACTGGCAAGTGCCCCGCTGAGTATGTCGAGGCAAACGTCGCGCCCTATGCGGGCGCGTGGATTGAAACGTAAAAGGGGTATTGTTTACGTGATGTTCGGACTGGAAAGACAACACCAGTTTCATTAATTCCAGTACGATAATAGTTGGCGTTTGAATGGGCTTCTAAAACAATTAACCCTGCTTCTCTCTGGTAAACACAATAAATTCTTTTTGAGATGTGTAACGGTAAATTAAGCATGCCGTTGAAATTAATAAGAAGCCGATAGGTTACAGTACATGGCGGCTTCAAGGTCTTCACGGTCCGCGCCGGTCTGGCCTCTTTAAAGCTTGGTCTTCTCGCAAGCTGTGGAGCAATGCCTCTTGAGCCTTCGGTTTCCAGTCCGGAAAAACTGTTTACCACAGGCAGGGCAAGGTGGAGGTGCAAGTTTTACAACATCCTTTTTATCCAAGAATATGCGTCCATCTTTTCGTTTTGCTACAGAAAGCCAACCATTGCGTACCCACGTACGGACAGTATGATCTAGGACGCAAGTCAGTTTGGCGGCCTCGTTAATCGTTATAAGTTCTTTTGGCATGTTTATAATATAATGTCGGATTCGTTGTTTAACTTTCTTCTTCGGGTAAAACTTCATTATCCTTTTTCTGTTTTAACTCCCATTTTGGACAACCCTTATCAACAATATTCGATGGGATAGGTTTGTTTCTATCGGGGTTGTTTGCCGCAGGATATTTACAGAGTCCCAGAAACGTAGTGCCGCCGATTTGTTGATGATTACACGTCCAGCATGATTTTGAAATTTGATCTTTGTACTCTGTCATTGCAGGCATCCCTTCTAATCATTGAAACCTTACCGTTAAAACTATATCCTGCCAGAAATGAAATACGACATTAAATATTATCCACCTGCGCCTAATCCATCTCGACGTCTATGGATTATCGCAATTATTCTTGTCGTTGCACTCATTCTTCTTGGCTTATTGATCTGGCGATGACTGGCGGGCGGTAAAAGTAAACCCGATACGCAAACCAAGGTGATTTCTGACAATAAGTAAAACCCTGGCAGCATCATTATATCTTTCAATCCTGCCGGAATGGTCCAGCTTGAAGGCGTACAGATTAACTATCAGGCGACGATTTGCAATGGTTACACGGATTATACATCACTGTCAGGAATGGAAGCAGAGAACAGGGATGGCTGGCTGCTTGTATGGACGTTAAATGGTAAGCGTGTCTTCGTGGGATGTATTGTTGATTATATTTGTTGCCGTACCAGCAACAAGCAAAAGCAGATCATTTCAAAGTCCAGGGAATCGATGGCCATAAGTATTTGTTGAAACATGACCCGGGTTCAGGCAAGTGGTTTCTTGAGAATCGGTGGTAGGCAAATCCCCTTATCAATAAATCTCGCTACATGAAGTAGGAGCCTTATCAGAAATCCGGCGGTTCTTGGATTTGCATTCCTTGATTAGCCTTGTTTTTAATGAGCCTCCATAGTATAGAAATTTCCCTCCCAGTAGTGACGGCTTCGACCAGGCCGTTGCTAATCAGGGGGTCGGAACTGACGAGTTCCGGCCCCCACCTTATACTCCCGACACTTGTAATCTATACCTGTTGTAGTGAAAACACCATATACGAAAAGTACGTATATGGGTATACGGACAAGTACGTAAGTACTTTACCCATCTTGTACGATTTCTGGTTCTTATGCGATGATATGGCCCAGAAAAGCTAAGTTGGAGATGTTTATGAAACATGTACTGGTTATAGACGATAATCTGATGATGCGCAGATTAATTACATCCATATTACAACCATCCGGTATTCTGGTGACAGCTGCCGGCGACGGCGAGGAAGCTGTAAATGTACTTCAGCGCGGGCAGAAGTTTGATGCAATTTTCCTTGACCTGATTCTTCCTTCAATCAGCGGGTGGGATGTTCTGAAGATACTCAGGGCTGATACAGTCAATGCGGACACGCATGTTGTGCTTATGACGGGCGTATCCTTTTCAATAGAGGATAAGGAAAGGTTGCGAAGCAAAGGTGTTACGTTTCTTGAGAAGGGAACATTTACAGTTGATGGATGCAGACAGGTGTTTAATGAGATATTTGCTGAGTCCGCTAAGGACGGACTTTGCTTTGCAGACCACAGCCAGGATATGCAGGCCACCATGTCAGAACGATTTTTGGGATAATCAGTAATCAGTGTTCGATGTTTACTCTGTACTAAATTCTTCATGAGAGGATGACATTAATGTTGTTTAGTTGGGTAAGTAAGGTGGTGGAAGAAAAACGCATGCTTACAAGAGCGCAAATCATTGATGAAGTCGATGCCGTTGTTGCCAAGTACGGTTCTGGCCGCTATCGCATGTGGTTTGTTGGGGTCGCTTCCGATTTAGATGGGATGAGGCAGAATCGAAGTTTTGAGGACTGGTATTTCTGGGAAGCAGAGACGGAGGCGTTGGCGATAGAGATCAAGAACTTCTTCGTAGAAAAAGGGATGGCTCCTGACTATGCGCAAAATTTGTCAGGGAGATACGTCTACATTTTCTGATTCAGTCTGAGGTCGGAGAAGTATTGGTCCGGGATTCTTGACGGCAGAAGCTTTGTTTCTGAGGCTTGTTATTATTTGTTTCATGTAATAATACTACAAAAGGCTGGATTCGATTTTTTGAAATAGTGCCAAGTGTTTGAAGAGGTGTTTGGTATGAGTATTAGAATCATGCTGGTAGATGATCACCCGATGATGCGGGAAGGATTGCGCAGCGCGTTGAAGAGACGAAGGAGTTTGAATATCGTTGCGGAAGCTTCCAATGGGCGGGAAGCTGTCGATCTGGCGCTCAAACTCAAGCCGGACGTCATAGTAATGGACATAATGATGCCGGAATCTGATGGTATCAGTGCCACCCGGGAAATACACTCGAAACTCAAGGATGTCAGGATAATCGGGCTCTCGGCTTCTTCGGATGATGATTCCGTAAGGCAGCTTTTGAACGCCGGTGCATTGGGCTTTGTTATTAAGGACTGTATTTGTGCCGAGCTTCTTGATGCTGTGAAGACTGTTCTTGCCGGCAAGCGTTATCTGAGTCCGGCTGTCATGAATTCCTTTATTGCCGGGGATAAACCGGATGTAAAAGGGGATGATGTTGCTTTGCTGGAGAGCCTGACAACAAGGCAGAGGCAGGTTTTTGATTTGATATTGGAAGGACTCTCTACAAAGGATATTGCCGTTCGACTTAAAATAGCGCCCAAGACTGTAAGTAAACACAGGGAAGACATGCAGGCAAGATTGCATGTTCGAAATGCGGTAGAGCTTGTTAAATACGCAGTCCGCTTGGGGATAAAGACTGTCTGATAAGCATGTCAGTATTGGCGGGGATTGTTATTCTGGCGCATGTCCCTTTGCCAGATTCGGATGTAATAATACAGCGGCCGCCAATATACTGTACCCGTTCGGCAATACTGAAGAGTCCCAAGCCTTTGTTCATTTTCATGGCTACGTCGAAGCCCTTGCCGTTATCTTCTATTACCAGCTCAATTTGATTATCATTCTCGTTTATGGATACCTCTGTTCGTCTGGCTTTGGCGTGTTTTACAACATTCATAATTAATTCGCGGGCTGACCTGAAGAGCAGTATTTCCAGGTCTTTGTTAAGAGGTTTTGGGGCTCGATTGGTCTTTAGAATAATATCGGTCTTGTAAGTTGCGCGTGTTGTTTCTACCAGGTCTGCCAGAGCCTGGTTTAACCCCAGTTCATATAGAGTTGTCGGGCACAATTGAAAAGTCAGAGTCCTGATTTCCTTCAAAATGGTTCCTGCTGTCGCGGATATGTTGTTGATTTCGTCGCAGAACTCTTTGTGTTTACGGTTCTCTGCCAGCAGATCCAGCCTGATTTTCAGGCTGCCAATTGCCTGGCTGATGGAATCATGAAGATCAACGGCCATGCGGTGCCGTTCCTTTTCTTCGGCCAATATCAACTCAAGTGTAAGGGCTTGAAGTTTTTGCCTGTATTGTATGAGCTGCTCTTCTGTTTTGTGGTGCTTAACCGCTTTTGTTATTGGTCTGACGAGTTTGTCTATATCGTCGAGCGGTTTAAGAATGTAGTCGCTGGCACCGAGCTTTACCGCATTAATTGCGGAGTCAAGGTCTTCATAACCTGTAAGCAGTATTACCGGGAAATTTAGGTTGTTTCTACGTATATAGCGGAGAAGATCTATACCGCTTAATTTGCCAAGGCGGATATCCGTAACCACAATGTCGTAAGTGTTGGCTGTAAAAAGTTTGATGGCATCTTCGACATTTTCTGCCATTTGCACTTCCATGTGGCGCTTTGTCAGCATGCCGTTCATGGCCATGCCTGATTCTTTGTCATCTTCAACAAGAAGTAAATGAACCTTATCTGCAATTTGATCGTTCATATATAATACATGTTATAGCTGTTTATGTGCATTCTGTATTGTGGAAAAATACCAGAATATGGATGATTCTGTCTGTAGGAAGATTGTGATATAGTGTGTAGGGGAAATAGGATTCTTTGTTTGAAGATGTGTTGTGTTTCTGCGATAAAGAGAAGGTGTGGATAGTTGAGTCAATCTGCCTGTAAAAGGTTTTTCAATGCTTTGGCATATGAACTTATGCTTGAAAGTCAGGCAAGAGTATCCATCTGTATGTCTGGAATAAGAAGAATTTCTGATGAAGAAGCTGGATAGCGGTCGAAATTACAGGGAAGTAATGTGGCTATAAAAGTGCTCATAGCAGAAGACCATGCGATGGTCAGGGAGGGCCTGCGCATGGTTCTTGAGTCAGGAGACGGTATATCCGTGGTTGGCGAGGCGTCGAATGGACGTGAAGCCATAAGACTTGTCCAGAAACTCAATCCGGATGTTATAGTAATGGATGTTTCAATGCCGGGTTTAAACGGTATTGAGGCAACAACCCGTATAAGGGAAATAAAGCCATCTGCGAAGATCATTATCCTGTCGATGCATTCAAGCGCTGAATATGTCTATAAGACATTAAGGGCGGGGGCCATGGGGTATTTGCTCAAGGAATCTGCCGGTAAAGAATTGAGGGATGCTATACGTAGGACTTACGACGGGCATCGTTATTTATCTGAAGAGATAGAGAGAATCGTCGTCGATGGCTACATATCCAGATGTGATGCAGGCAGTAAAGCTGATCCATTTGAGCGTTTGAGTTCGCGTGAGCGGGAGATTATTCAGATGGTCGTCGAAGGAAAGTCCAGCGCTGAGATTGCCAAGGTGGTCTGTCTTTCGCGCAAGACGGTGGATTCGTATCGAAGTCGCGGCATGAGGAAGCTTGGGGCCAGGGATGTGGCAAGCCTTGTTAAAATGGCAATTTCGCATGGATTGACCAGTTTGTAGCGATTCCAGTGGATTTCATTTTGCACAGTCTCCCTGCAACAACTATCCAGTTTGCCTTACAGACAGGATTGGGACTATTACGTAGGCTTTGTTCCCTTAAAAGTCACGTAATATAAATAACTAGGGAGGAGTGACCATGGTTAAGTTACTGATGAAAGTCTCGGTTCTGTTTTTGGTGTGTGTCTCAACTTCATATGCCAATGGGTACAGGGTTCTGTGCGTCAAGAGCAGTAAAGCTACGGCAATGGGTGAAGCTTTTATTGTGCAGGCTGACGATCCGTCTGCAATAGCATATAACCCGGCAGGTATTGCGCAGTTGAATGGCAACCAGGTTAATGTCAATGCCACAGTAGTAAATCTCTATACGGAACATGCCTCACTGCTTGGCCAGAGTACGGATATCAAGGATAAATGGCAGGTTGTGCCTTCCATCTTTCTGACTTCTGACTTTGGCCAGCATCGTTGGGTGGCAGGACTTGGACTCTCATTGCCTAACGGGTTGTCGAGCGAATGGGCTGACGACAGTTTTGCCCGTTATGTTTCGACTTATTCAGACCTTACGGTTGCGGACATCAGTCCGACGTTTGGCATGAAAGTGGGAAATAATCTCATGCTGGGTGGTGGCCTTAACTATTATTATTCAAAAGCGCGTCTTGAGAATATGATTGATGCGGGTGTTTTGTCGGGCGGGCTACCGGTCGGAATGGATTTGTCCAGTAGGTTGGATGGCAAGGGTTCTGCCTGGGGCGCCAATGTCGGAGCCATCTACAAGATCAATCTCAATCACAGTGTGGCTGTTACCTATAAACTTCCATATTCCATTACTTATGATGGAGATCTTGATCTGGCAGGAACCAAAACGCCTATAGAGGCTCAAATGGATTTCCCTGCGGTTGTGGTGGCTGGTTATGCGTTCCGCCCGACAGACAAATGGAAGATAGAATTTAATGTCGACTGGACGGATTGGGAATCTACGGATGATATCTCAATACATTTTAAAGAAGGTGGGATGTCGGACAGTGCCCAGCAACAGGATATGCGAAATGCAATGACGTATAAAATTGGTACGGAATACAAATATTCGTCCGCCCTCGCGCTTCGGGCCGGTTATATCTACAACGAGAACGCCACTCTGGATTCCACATGGCGGCCAAGCATGCCAGATACGGACTGTCATCTTTTATCTATCGGTTTTGGATATACATTCAGCGATGTTACCATTGATGGCGCATTGCAGTATGTTTATTACGAAACCAGGACAATCAACAATAACGTGGACATGAATGAATTTGTGTCCAGTTCCAGTGTTGATGGAACGTATCGCTCCTGGGCGCCGTGTGCATCGTTGTCTGCCACTTATCGGTTCTAATTGAAGTGGGAAGGCGGACAACTATGTCTATCAATTCAGACGATTATACCCTTGTTGATTTTATTGACTCGGACTCTCATGATATCTTTGCCAAGGCTGAAGCTTTTGGCGCGTTTCTTGACGATTGGAAAAGCAGGGGAACATATTCATATCACCGTATTATAACATCTGCCTCATCCGGCAAGGCTACAATCTGGGATTCTTTTACCGGTCACGAACGAGAAATGATCGTGATGTCGTCGAATAACTATCTTGGACTTAATAACAGGCCCGAGGTTATTGAGGCGGCACGTCAGGCTCTTTCGAAATATGGGACAGGTATGTGCGGGTCGCGCTTTTTGAGCGGAAATTACGATCTTATTGAAGAGCTTGAGCGGCAGCTTGCTGAGTTTGAACATTGCGAAGCTGCAATGGTGTTTACTTCCGGATACCAGACTAACGTTGGAACAATTTCAGCCCTCATGAGGCCCGGGGATGTCGTTTTTATAGACCGGCTAAGTCATGCAAGCATCGTTGACGGATGCAAGCTGTCCGGCTGTGCCTTTCGTACCTTTCAGCACAATGACATGGCCGATCTCGAACGTCTATTGGAGAGTTCCAAGGGGAAGTACAAAGGACGCCTGCTTGTATCCGAAGGGGTTTTCAGTATGGATGGTGATATGGCGCCTTTGCCCGATATCGTACGGCTTGCAAAGAAATACGAGGCGCGGGTAATGGTGGATGAGGCCCATGCCACGGGTGTTCTCGGCGCATCAGGGCGGGGCTCGGTTGAGCATTTTGGTCTTCATGGCAAGGTGGATGTAATACTGGGAACATTCAGCAAGACCTTTGGTGCTACAGGAGGTTTTATCGCCGGGCCAAAGGCAGTGATAGATTATGTTCGTCATTATGGCCGTTCATACATGTTCTCGGCCAGCCCCACACCGGCGGTAACGGCTACGGTCCTTGCAGGTTTGGATATTCTGAGAAAGGAACCGAAACTGCGTGAGCAGCTCTTGAGCAATGTCCGTTATTTCTATAACGGATTAAAGAAGGCTGGTTTTAATGTATTTCCCGATCCTCCTGAGTCGGCGATTATCACTGTTATGGTCGGTCCTGATACGACGGTCCGGGCAATCAGTAAAAGGATATATGAAGAAGGACTGTTTATAAGCAGCGTGGCCTATCCGGCAGTTCCCAGGAATGAAGGTAAATTGCGATTGAGTCTTTCCGCAGTCCATATCCGCGAAGAGCTGGATATCAGCATAGAAAAGTTGGTTCGCGTGGGACAGGAATTTGGAATTGCCAAGGAGGCCATAAGTGAAAGTCAGGCTTATTCAGCCTTCGCAGTTAAATGAGTACGGGAAACCGAAGAAGTTCAAGAAGCTCTTCTTTCCAAATCTTGGATTACCCACGATTGCAGCGCTCACGCCTTCCGGTATTGATGTGGGCATAACGGTTGAATATGTCGACAATGTGGACTTGGAGGAAGATGTCGACCTTGTTGGTATTACTGCTCAGACCTGTCAGGCTCCAAGGGCTTATCAGCTTGCCGATGAGTTCAGGAAAAGGGGTAGAAGAACGATAATGGGAGGGATCCATGCCTCTGTATGTCCAGATGAGGCATTGGAGCATTTTGATTCGGTTTTAATCGGTGAGGCTGAGAATCTGTGGGGCAGGGTGCTGAATGATATCGAGTCCGGTTCTCTGCAGAGGATATACAAGGCAGACACAAAGCCTGATATGTCGGAACTGGTTGTGCCGAGATATGATTTGCTGGATTATGCAGATTACGTTGTACCGCCTTTTGCCAGTACTCCACTGATTCCAATTCAAGCTACACGCGGCTGTCCTCATAAATGTGATTTCTGTTCGGTGTCCGAGTTCTGGGGACATCAGGTGCGTAAGAAGCCCATAGCTAATGTTGTGCGTGAGATTGAAGCAATCAAGCCGTCACGTGTCTTTTTCTCGGATGACAATATCGGCGCAGATAAAGAGTACGCTATGCAGCTGTTCAAGGCGCTTGTGCCATTGAAACTGAGATGGGCATGCCAGATGAGTACCACAATCGGCCGTCATCCTGATCTGATTGAAGCGGCAGCCGAATCAGGATGTCATGAGACATATATTGGTATTGAATCATTGAACGAGGTTAGTCTGAAATCGATCCAGAAAGGTTTCAACAAGATCGATGAATACGAAACACTGTTCAGGCGTCTCGCTGACGTCGGCATTCTTGCGCAGGTGTCGGTGATATTCGGGCTTGATAACGACACTGCTGATGATTTGCGCAGGATGATCGATGTCCTTATGAAGTGGGACATTAATTATGTTTATATTGCCGTTCTGACTCCCTTTCCTGGAACACGTTTATATGAACGTTTTGTAAATGAAGGTAGAATTACAGCGAATGAGTGGTCACCTTATGACGTGACACGGGTAGTCTATCAGCCTCAGCAAATGGGGGCAAAGGAGCTTGAGAATCTCGTGTTTGAATGTTTCGGGACATACTATTCAACTTCTGCCATTTTGAAACGGGCTTGGCGTTTCAAGCAGCAATATCTTCGCTTTTTCCCGAGGGACAACGTCATAGAAGAGGTTTTCTTTCAGTTCTGTATAAAATCATCAGTAGCAAAGAACTGTCATCCATTTTCATTAGGTTTTGAGGAGTAAATTGCCGATGAAGATCAGAGGTAAGACATGTGGCGGGCTTGACTGGAGATAAGATTGAAAAGATTACTGCTGATACATCCAAAAACAAGATCGGGCGCTGAGGGATTTGGCCAGACGGAATCCTGGGGTTTGCCCCCTCTCTCTCTTGCGTATGTTGCGGCACTAACACCTGTGCATTGGAACGTCAGGCTTGTTGACGAGTACGTGGAGAAAGTTGATTTTGCCAAAGAACAGGCCGATCTGGTCGGTATCAGTACCTACACTTCAAATGCGGGCAGAGCCTACGAACTGAGTAAACTGTTTCGTAGTAGAAACATTCCTGTCGTTCTTGGAGGGATTCATGCCTCAATGGTTCCGGAGGAGGCAATGGGCTATGCGGATGCAGTGGTTGTTGGTGAGGCCGAATCCGTGTGGCCGAATGTTATATGGGATGTCGAAAACGGTAGCCTCAAGCGAAGATATGATGGCGTAAGATTGTCTCTTGAGAATCTCCCTATTCCAAGAAGAGATTTGTTTTCCAGCCGATACGAGATGGATGTTATTCAGACAACACGCGGGTGCCCTTTTGCCTGCGAATTCTGCAGTGTCACGGCATTTAATGGAACGGAGTATCGTCAGCGACCGGTTCAGGCGGTACTTGATGAACTTGTGACCATAAAGAAAAAAATAGTCTATTTTGTGGACGACAACTTTTTCGGTGTTTCAGAAAAACACATGGATCGGGCTTTTCGAATTTGTCGCGGGATGATTGATCGTAAAATGAAAAAGATCTGGGTTACTCAGACCTCGATCAATGCAGCATCAAACAAGGATCTCTTGAAGATTGCTTATGAAAGCGGCTGCCGCGGCTTATATATCGGATTTGAATCCATAGGGCCGGAGAGTCTGGAAGAGATGCACAAGCGTGTCAATCTTTCCGTCGGTACTGACGGTTACCGGGATGCTGTTCGACGGATCCATGAGTGCGGGATATGTGTGATAGGAGCCTTTATTCTGGGGAACGACCATGACAGGAGTGATGTTTTTCGCAAAACGCTTGATTTTATAAACAAGGCTGGCGTTGATGTGCCGCAATTCGGGTTTCTCACACCTTTTCCTGGCACACGTTTATTTGACAGACTTAAGACTGAGGACCGTATTTTCTGCGGTACATATCCCGGTGACTGGGACCAATACGACACTGATCACGTTGTATTTAAACCCATGAATCTAAATGCGGTGGAACTGGTGCGGGGATTTGATTATATCGTCAGGAAAAGATTCTCGTTTTTGTTTGTGATCCGTCAGGGAATAAAGACTTTATTCGTCACCCGGAGCATTATTGCCGCTGTGCTGGCCTTTAATATGAACCGCGACAGCATACGTTTCTACGATTACGACAGATTGTTTTTGTGCGCGAGAGTTGGTGAAGGGCCGTCTGAGTAATGAACATAACGACTTATGAGAGTATTAATCAGGTTGATGAGGCGGAATGGAATGCGATTGTGGGGCGGGATCGTCTTATCTGCAGGCATGAATATCTTCGTGGTGTTGAAGCGTCTCGGATCAACGATTGCCGATATTTCTATCCTGTTCTTTACAAGAACGGTAGAATAGTTGCTCACGCTTGCCTTTATTTTATCAGTACTGAACTGGACTCGTTTGCCCAGGGGGCACTCAAGAGTGGCGTGGAATGGATGAGAAGGAAGTGGAAGACCTTCATGATGCTGCAATCTGTTGAATGCGGAACACCGGTTGCGTTGGGAAATACTATTTCTATTCGGGAAGGTGTCGACAGGGTTATCGTGCTGGGGCAGATTGTGGGTGAGGCAGAACGGATCGCACGAAAGTTAAACGTGGGTGTTCTTCTTTTCAGGGATTTCTATGATGGGGAACTTGGTTTTTATGACAAACTATCTGATTTTGGCTATACGAGGATAGAGAATCTGCCGGCCGCAAAGTTGGATATTCGCTGGCGAACATTTGAAGATTATCTTTGTAATATGCGCAGTCAATACCGGCGGATATTTCGTAAACGTATTGCGAGTTTTGAGTCAGAGGGAGGTCGTATCGAGGTTGTAAAAGACTTTGCATGCCATTCGGATGAGATGGAACGGCTTTGGATGAATGCCTATAATCATGCAAAAGAATACAGGCGAGAAGTTCTGAAAAAGGATTTCTTTGAGAATATGGATAAATTTCTGGGTTCCCGTTCTGCAGCGATAATAGCCACTTTAAATGGGAGCATGGTAGGGTTTTCGCTGTTACTTATTGATGATGAGACACTTGTCACGCTTTTCTGCGGGTTGGACTATTCGTATAGTAAAGATTACTACATATATTTTAATCTGTTCTATGAAGCAATCAGGTATGCAATATCCTGTGGTTGCCGTAAAATAGATTTAGGTATTACAACACTTGTGCCGAAGCTTGAACTTGGAGCAGATGTGGTCACACTTAACATGTATATGAAACATTTGAACCCACTTCTGAATCTGGTAGTTCCGCGTCTTTTCCGACTTATGACGCCGAAACAGGTCCCTGAAACAAGGAGGGTGTTTTCTAGATGAGAGCTGAAAAGCGGACTGGATTTTCTGAAGACATACTTGATGCTCGAAGCAATAGAATATTCCCTCTGTCTCAAGTCAGTCCTGAAGACACAAAATTCGAACTTACCTGTGGTTGCACAAAAATGGCATTACTTTATCTCTATGATAGATATCCGAGAGAGCGGGTTGAAGAATTTGTCTATAATACAAGGATGAATATTGACTATCTTTTTGACTTCAATAACTGGATCAGCCTTGACTATTACTATCGCTTTGTGAACGGACTTGTGGAGTTCACAGGCAATCCAAGATCTCCTTTCGAAACAGGCGCATATGCCGTCTCAAGGCGGTGTTTTGGAACTCTTGCAGTAATCTGTGCCAGCTTTGGAACAGTTGCGGGTTCATACAGATCCATTGTTCAGAATTCTCAAAGATGGAACAAGGTGGCTGATTGGTCCTTGAAAGAACTTGGTAGAAATAAATTCAGGTTGTCAACTACGCTGCGTCCTGGATATCGACAAATTAAAAATAATTGCCTGGCTATACAAGGAGTCTTAAGCGTGATTCCTGTGATCAGTGGTTTACCGCCTGCCCGGATCGAAGAAACTGAATGCGGATGTGATGCAGGTAACACATGCACTTTCGAGGTCACTTGGGAGGGCGTGCCGAAACGGCAGTGGGGATGGAGCGTGGCTGGAGCGTGCTTGGCTGCAGGGTTTTTGTCGATGATATTTATTGGATTTAATACAACTTCTTGGGCGATCGCAGTATTGCTTGGTCTTTCCGGGTATTTATTTGGAAGACGCATGGATTACCAGTCTAGAATAATCGATATTTCGTCTCAAAATCAGGAACAAGCTGTATATCTATTGGAATCAGTGAATGCTATTGAGAAATTGAACAAAGAACTCCAGGAAAAGGTTGAACGACGTACTGTGGAATTAAAGAAGACAATGGAGGATCTTAAACAAAGCCAGGCGAAGATATTAGTTGCAGAGAAGCAGGCTGTAGTAGGAGTCCTTGCTGCAGGTATGGCGCATGAATTCAATAATCCGCTGAATGCCATATGCATATCCAATCAATCTTTAAAAGAAGATATTGGTGATGACAGTAAATTAAAACCTCAGGTTGAAATCATTGAACGGGCTTCGGGCAGATGCAGGAGGATTGTCAATGACCTCTTATCATATTCCCGTGAACCGCGCTTACAGGTGGGCGTTCATTTAGACGATATAGTTGAGTCGTCGATTGATCTATTCCTTGCGGAACATCCCGGCGGAATAGAGATAAAGAAAATGATGGCAAGGGGATTGCCGGTTGTGCAACTGGACAGGCTGCAGATCCAGCAGGCGATTCTTAATCTTATTAAAAATGCATCGGATGCCATGAATGATCATGGGCTTGTAGAAGTATCCCTGCATGGGGACTCAAAGAATATAATCCTTGCAGTGAAAGACCATGGCCCAGGCATGAGTGAATCTCTACGTAAAAAGATATTTGACCCGTTCTTTACCACAAAGCAGACAGGGAAGGGGCTTGGTCTTTCAATAACCTACCAGCTGGTGACGCGAAACGGCGGGGCAATTGACGTATCCAGCCGCGAAGGTGAAGGTTCGACGTTTACCATCACATTCCCTGTGCCTGAAAGCGGATCTGTCAATTAACATACCGGGCGATCCGGGGCATGACTCCTCTCAAAATAATACTATACACGAAAAGTGCGTAGTCCATATGGGGATAAGTACGTAAGTACTTTGCCCATCTTGTGCAAATTCTACTACTTGTGAGACTATTCTTGTGTTTGTCAAGACATTCGGCCTGCTGTTTTGTTGGGCGATAGAGCAGAAAGAACGGACGTTAATATTGAATGGAGATAGTAATATAAGGAGGATCAATCATGGCAAAGTATAATCGGAATACGGGTAAAGAATGGACAGGCAAGGAAGTGTCGCAGTTGCGTTCATTGACCAAAGAGAATACTCCGACAAGAGTAATCGGCCTAAAGCTTGGCAGGACAGAAGATGCGGTAAGAGCAAAAGCATCTGATGAAAATATTTCCCTGAAACCAACTAATCAGTCACCGTATAATCGTCGGTGAGAAGGTCATACTAAGAAGAAACGGAAGTAGGTATGAGTGAAAAATTGGCTGATTACTGTCTTGTGTCTGAGCACGACAAGGCAAAATTTGAGCAGGAAGTAAAAAGGCTCATGACTCAGGGTTGGATTCCTCATGGTAGCGTTTCTGTTGTTGCTCCTGTAGTAGACGGTGCGCCTGTTTCGTTATTTTCTCAGGCGATGGTGAAAGAGAAAAAGCCATACATCGTTCCGTAATTGGCAGGGGTAGTATTTCTTTAGTGGGGGGGGGGGTAATTATGGCAAGTTATTACGTCAATAAGAATGCTCAATCGAACGGTGACCATGAAGTCCATACGTCGGGATGTATTTGGTTGCCGGATGTTAATAACAGAAAATATTTGGGAGAATTTGATAATTGTCGTGGTGCTGTAATAGAAGCAAAGAAGACGTATCCGCAGTCAAATGGATGTAAACACTGTTCGCTTCCATGTCATACGAGTTAAGGAGGATGCAGTGGGTCTCGTAAGGTGCGGATTTGGGGGACCGGATCGGAAAACGAACCACGGATTACACGGGCCTGTCTCGGTGTAGATACGGCGACTAAGTTCGATAACACGGATAAAAGAAAGAATGAAAAGATGAGTTAAATTTGTATCAGTGATGTCCTTCGAGAAACGTGGGGCGAGTGTGCCTCTTGCCATGCCCTTGGTGTGGTCCGTGGTGGAATACATTTCTTAAAACGTGGAGAGTGATGAACACTCACGAGCAAACCAAGCACGAGCGGGCGGCGGAGAACATGAGACGCATGGCGACGGTGGTGAGGGACTCCAATGATGCGATTTTGGTACAGGATTTTGAGGGGCGAATCACCGCTTGGAACCACGGCGCTGAACTGATGTATGGTTACAGTGAAGAAGAGGCACTTCAAATGAACATTGGGTGTCTCACGCCTCCCGATAAAGAGGCAGAACAGCAGGAATTCACCAGTCGGTTGTTGGCGGGCGAAGCGATCTCTTCGTTTGAAACCCAACGACTGACCCAAGACGGGCGTATTCTTGATGTGTGGCTGACGGTGACGAAACTAGTGGACGATGCCGGAAAACCCATTGGTATTGCCTCCACGGAACGCGATATCACCGGGCGTAAATTAGGGGAGGTGGCGTTGAGGAAGACTAACAGGGAATTGCAGGTGGCTCTACATAAATTACAGAAAAACCAGGCGCAGATGGTACGCGAAGAGCGGCTTAGCGCCCTGGGGCAGATGGCTTCCGGAATCGTTCATGATTTCAATAATGTGCTCATGCCGATTGTCGGGTACAGCGAGATGCTTCTCTCGAATCCTTCTATACTGAGCAAGAGTGAAGAAGCGCTTTCCATGATCATGGATATCAACACTGCCGCCGAGGATGCCAGACGCATTGTCCAGCGGCTCAAACTGATCCAGGGATCCGATGATAAAGGAGAGTGTGTATCCTTGGATGTGAACGAGATAGCCAGAAGCGCCGTGGAACTGGCCAGGCCGCGATGGGATAAAGAGATGGGGGCAAAAGGTAATCGCATCCATATAGTAACGCTGCTTGGAGCAGACAAGCAGACGCTGGGAGATGCATCCCAACTGCGCGAAGCGCTGATAAATCTGATTCTCAACGCCGTTGACGCCATGCCGAACGGAGGAACATTAACCCTTTCATCGCGTGTGGAGAACAGTAACGTGATCGTCGAGATTCTTGATGAGGGGATTGGCATGACGGATGAAACGAAGGATCGTTGCCTGGAGCCTTTCTTTACGACCAAGGGAATCAAGGGGACGGGACTGGGGTTGTCCATGGTTCACGGTATCGTTACACGACACAATGGCACAATGGAAATTGATAGCACCCTCGGAAAAGGGACGACGATTCGGATCGTATTGCCCCACGTGTCTGCTGAACATTTGGCGAAGGAATCCAAGGTGGAGGAGATCGGAAAAGGCTTTACTATAGTTCCGTTACGGATTCTTGTGGCAGATGACGAGGAACAGTCGCGGATGCTTATCGCGAAGCTGCTTATAAGAGACGGACATACTATTACGATGGCGCGAACAGGTCGTGAAGCCATAGACCAGGCAAGTGCGGGGACTTTTGACTTGGTGATCACGGATAGAGCCATGCCTGATGTGAACGGAGATGTCGTGGCCCTTTCGGTAAAGGCACGTACCCGGGAGATACCCGTCATTCTTCTGACAGGGTTTGGGGATATCATGAAGGAGCAGGGCGAATGCCCGCCTGGAGTGGATCGGGTTTTGAGCAAACCTCTGACGCAGCAGGATCTTCGGCAGGCCATAGCAGGGATCATGGTGGGAAAGGACTCTTGATTCAAGGCGAAAAAAACTCCTTTGCTAAAGCGCTTATGAAAAGGCAATTCAGTAGGGCTATTGCGATGGACGTCGTGCTGAATATTTAATGTCACATCTCCGATGCCATGAAATGGTCAGAGTTTGCCAATGGCAGGAATCCGAATCCAGATTTCTTCATATAGGAAAAGTACGTACGTACTTTTCCCCATATGGACTAAGTACTTTTCGTATATGATTTCATGTTGAAGAATATTATTTGTGTGCGATCATTTTTACATCGGAGAAATGATGAAAATAAATGGTCGCAGTGGTCGGGTAATGGTCATCATGGATAAAACGGAATCTATTTTTCCAGGAGAAAAAATGAGGAATAAAATGCTTTGCTGTTTTATTACCTGGGTTCTGATTCTTGCATCTATGGATGCGATTGCTGCTAGTAATATTATTTCACGTCCTGTCGGATTTGTTCGAATTGCAATTTCAACTAATGAGCAGAAATTAGTATCACTACCGTTCAAGCCTTTTGACTCCAGCCTGGGCAGGGTACTGGCAGGGCAATTAACCGGATCTACTGATGAGAAGCTGGCGGATGTGGTTTTGAAATGGGATCCTTTCCTGCTCCAGTATCTCAAGGCATTCAAAGCGGATGAGACGGGCGATAAAGAAATAGATGGTAAATGGTTCTCCAGTTTTGAACCGTTAACTGAATCATCATTGACGCTGCAGTCGGGTGAAGGTTTTTTTGTCTGGAACCGCCAGTCAATGACCCAGGATGTATTTCTTGGAGGACAGGTTGTTTTAGTTGCGACAAATGAATTGCTTTTTCAGCCGTCTTTAAATCTAGCCGGATATCCATATAGTAGCGCTCCGGGGGCCGGTTTTCATGTTTCGGGTTTGATAGGTTCTATTTCATCTAATATGGGAGAGGGTTTCTGGGTAAATAATACCAATGGTATTGAGACTGTGTGGTTGGAGACCCGCCCATATGCTGATGTATTTCCACCGGAATGTGAAAGGCCTGCCATTACAGGAATAATAATATCATCAGGGGAGACAGCGACCAATCTTTCCATAATTCTTTCGATTCTATGTTCAGGGGAAGAGGGCGAGAAATTGGATGTGTTTTACAAGGATGTGAAGCCCCATGAAGTATTTGATCCTGAAAAAGACTGGTTGATTGCTGCAACTGACATTTCTGTTAAAGGAACTATCGAAATTGACTGGGAGGATTCCGGTAGTTCCGGCAGAAAGCCGGTGAGTAAGATATTCGCGCGGTATTATCTGGTCGGCCGCGCGGATGTCGATCTCGATCAGGATGGAATTCCGGATGCTCGCCAGAAATTTGTGTTTAATTCTATCAAAGAAAAGCATCCTGGCAGTAACGGTCGGACAAATGTGTTGGGCAATGTGGTTTTAACGAACTCATCGGATCGGGTAATCGTGCCAAGGGTGGTCGAACATGTTGTGTATGTGGATTGCGAGATTGGTGATGACAATTATTCCGGGTCATTGGCTACGGTTTCGGAAAGTAATGGGCCAAAAAAAACAATTAACGGCGGGCTTGCCGTTGTTCCTTCGGGCGGAACCCTGATTATTAAGCCTGGGGTCTATTACGAGAATGTGAGCTTCTGCGGGCGTAAAGTGTCCGTTCACTTTGCGAAGAATACGAGCGTATTTAAGAGCAGGAAATAGAAGACAATATGGAGAATAAATATGAAAACTTGTGAACTGGGTAGAACAGTTCGTCAGGCTTGGTTTTTAATCATCGCCGGAGTTTTTCCCATAATGATGGCCGGGGTATCATCGGGAACAGATTTTGACGATGTGGTTGTCAGTAACAGCTTTCATCAGGAAGGTATGAGTTATACCAATTACTTTAAGGGAAATCTGGGTGTTGGGACAAGTAATCCTGCCGAAAAGATGCATGTCGTTGGTAATCTTAAAGTGGATGGCGCTATTAAAGGCTATGGTTCTGCACAGTTTTCATCGTTGTCTGTTGGTGATTCCTCTCTGGCAAACTTTGTGATGTGGAATAAAATGGAATCATATACCAACGGTACATGCGAAAGTTATATTGGGGATGACCTGTCTATAACAGGGGCTCCTCAAGTTGTTACGGCTCAGTATGGTAATGGATTGCAGACTTCAACTAATAACAATTTTTATGTAGGTTATGATTCTGTCGCAGAGGGCTGTATTGAGTTCTGGTACAAGACGCCTTCGTCTTACGACCGATTTGAGTGTGTTTTCTGGGGGTGGAATGATCATTCTTTTTTCCTTAGCCATGCAGCTGTAGTGGATGGATCATGGGATGGTACTGGGTGGAATCTCGCTATGTGGGATACAGGGTATGGAAATTACATTCAAACGACTCGTGTTGCTGGAAGACCAACCACATCGACCTGGTATCACGTTGCTGTTGTCTGGAGCACAAATGGAATTGCTTTGTATTTGAATGGACAAAATGTCGGGAGTGCGTCGGGCACTCCTGATCCTCCTAATCAAAACCTTTATTTTGGCGTAGAACAGATTTCCGGAAATTGGGGCAGTGCCAAGGTCTTTGACAACATGAAGATCTGGAATTATGCCAAGACTAATTTTGATGACAGGACTAGTGAAGGTTCGGCGATGTCTACAAATATCACGATTGCCGACGTAACGAACTGGAATGTTTCAGCTACCGGAACGGTTGCTGGTGCCAGGATTTCTGATGGCAGTGTATCTACAGGAAAACTGGATGTGGTTACTGTTGATGCCAGGTACGTTAATATCGCAGGTGATACGATGAGCGGAACTCTGCAATTACCGGCGAATGGTTTAGTGGTGAGCACAAACCAACTGGTGGCAACAGGCGGAAGGATTGGCGTAGGAACGAGTAGTCCGTCTGAACAATTTCACGTCATAAACAAGGGCCGGTTTGATGGAGGTATTTCTTTTATCACTAATCTTGGTGATGTGGGCATGGGTGTCTATACGAATGGACCGTGAGAAGAGATTGCCGAATGAAAAACGTCGATTTCCGAATGAGGCAGAGTTGTAGAATTATGAAATCACAGTCACGAAGACATACATATAGAGGCAGGTTGTTGCTTATAGGTTTGTATTTTTCGGTGTTCATTTGTGGTTACGTTTTTGCTTCTGATTATCCATCCTGGTGGACTAATCGGAATGTAATTATCAATACAGCTTCAACCAATGACTGGGCTGCAGCGAACCTTGGACAGTTGAAATGGTTTGCGACGAATGCCTACGATGAGCTGGAATCAAAACTTCCGGGAGGGGCCGGTACGAATATCAGTGTAATGGTTTCGGGGTTCTCGCTGAGTAACAATGAAGTTGCCATAAATATCGGCCAGCTGAAGAATGTTTCTGCTCCGTTCTGGAGTCGCTTGATTGAGATTAATTATACAAACTCATATCCGTGGACAACCAATACTACTGCTGACGATAAAGATTATTCTGCCGCTAATATAGGCCAGTTGAAGAATGTGTTCAGTTTCGAATTGGCCGTGGATTCTGATTCTGACAGTCTGCCTGATTGGTGGGAAATGAGCTATTTTGGTAACTACACCCATGGAGCGTTAGAGGATACGGATGGTGATGGCCTTAATAATCTTGTTGAGTTTCAGAATAATACTAATCCCTCAGACAAGGATACGGATAATGATCAATTGATCGATTGGATAGAAGTAAAAATATGTAAATCTGATCCAACTGTTGCTGATACTGATGGTGACGGGCTTAGTGATTATACGGAGATTACCTATAACAGTGAGCTGGTGTGTTGGGGAACGAATAATTATGGACAGACTAATGTTCCTATATATTTGAGTAATGTAGTGTCGATTGCCGCTGGTGACTATCACAGTATGGCGTTGAATTCTAATGGGCAGGTGTTTTGCTGGGGAGCGAATTATTATGGACAGACAAATGTGCCGTCAGGTTTAAGTAATGTAGTGTCGATTGCCGCTGGTGGGCATCACAATATGGCTATGAAGTCTGATGGTCAGTTGGTTTGCTGGGGGTATAATAATTATGGGCAGACGAATGTGCCGTCAGGTTTAAGCAGTGTAGTGTCGATTGCCGCTGGTGGGTATCACAATATGGCTATGAAGTCTGATGGTCAGTTGGTTTGCTGGGGTAATAATAGTTATGGGCAGACGAATGTGCCATCAGGTTTAAGCAGTGTAGTGTCGATTGCCGCTGGTATGTACCACAGCATGGCGTTGGCGTCAGATGGGCAAGTGTTCTGCTGGGGATGGAATAATTATGGGCAGACGAATGTGCCATCAGGTTTAAGCAATGTGGTGTCGATCGCCGCTGGTTTCTATCATAGTATGGCATTAAAATCCGATGGTCAGTTGGTCTGTTGGGGTAATAATAGTTATGGGCAGACGAATGTGCCGTCTGGTTTAAGCAATATCGTCGCTATAGCGGGTAGTTATATTATTAGTGCGGCATTAAAGTCAGATGGGCAGGTACTCTGCTGGGGTGATAATTATTATGGGCAGACGAATGTGCCGTCTGGTTTAAGCAATGTTATTGCTATTGCCGCTGGTGGGTATCACAACATGGCCTTGAGCCATTCCCTTTCTCCTTTATCACCGGATACCGATGGCGATGGTGTTCCCGATTGCTATTACAGCCCGGACGCATTTACTTTTACAGTAACCTATCCCACCAACAATATGGTGATACCGTAAAAGAAATGACGAATAACGCTATATAAATGTCGACTGAAGGAGAAAATGAAAAAGTTGATTGTTTTGATTGTGTTACTGGCAGGCTTGTTTGATTATTGTGAAGCCAATGCAGAAGAGCAGAGAATCATTACTGCCAATCCTGTTCCACCCTCCAATGCCGGTTATTCTGTAGAATCAATCATAGAGTCTGGCCAGCGTGGAGGTATGCTGATTCCTGTTGGTGCTAACTTTACCTCTGAGTTTAACCGAGAGATGGGTGATGCCATGGAGTTGTGGAATGCCCATCGCTGGGAAGACGGTACTGAAAAATTTAGTAACATCTACAAGAACCATCCGGAAAGCCCGTGGGCAGTAGAAGCCGAAATGCACGTTGCCTGTTACTGCCGTTTCAATGGTCTTTACGATGAGGCAGAGGAACATTTCCTTTCAATTCTTGAGAAATGTAGAGACAACAACGATATAAAGAAGAAAGT
>MHBM01000291.1:0-5299 GCA_001804885.1 Lentisphaerae bacterium RIFOXYA12_FULL_48_11 | reverse complement strand
ACGTTTATTACAGATCTGGCCGGATCCATGACGCCAAGGCTGCCTTGGATATGTTGAAAGAAATGCCGTTGGAGTGGCAACGACAGCAATTTTACGACAACTGGGCGCTTATCTTCTTTAATTGTATCTCTTCTGATGATGCCGAACGTCTTTGCGGGACAAAAGCCTTGGCTCTGGCAATGGAATGTGTGAGTAAAGGTCAACGGAAAGAAGGGCTGCGAAATATTTCAGCGAAGTCAGTCTATAATAAATATCCATGGTCACTTAAACTCTCGTCATCTTCAGATGGATATTCCCTTAAGGAGTTGGCCGAACTGAGCGGCGGTATCCCTGTGCAAATGGCGTTTGACGATCTTAAGAAGAATGCCAGCATAGGAAACCCTGTCTTGGCATTTCTTTCCGCACCGCCGTCTTCAAAACTCTTTTCACGGCTTAAGAAGGTAATGCCATCTGATTATAAAAAAAGTAGTGGACATTTCGTCGTTATTGAGCGCGCGAATGATAGATTGCTGAATGTCCTCGATCCAAGAGGTGGTATGGAGGTATGGGAAACTAGTAGGTTTAAATACATGTGGTCAGGAAAAGCGCTTGTTTTGCCGGGACAGAAACATTGCTTTACCAAGGAACTGGTAGATAATATTGCTGCCGATCTTCGCGGAGGATGCTGCGGTTCCGCGCCTGTCGCTACGACTAAAGGGAAACAGCCTTGTGTTAATGGCCCAGGTGACAAGACTGGCGGTTGTTCCTCGTGTGGTGGTGGATGTCCAACACATGGTGCACCTTTGTATCAGTTTGGTGTGGCCGATGGTAATATTATGTTGGACGATATACCTCTATGGTATCCAAATGAAAAAGGGCCTGACCTTAGTATTCGGTTGTTTTATAATAGAACTGAGGCTGATGATGGGGCGGTTTATACCAATATAAATTATTATCCATTCGGTAATAAATGGAGTTGCAATTTCAATTCTTATATTAAAGAGAATCCGTCCAGTAATAATGTTACAGTATATCTGGGTGATGGCCGTCATGAAATCTATTTAAAGATCAGCGATACTCAATATACAAATGAGGATTATCGGGTAAACAATACGTACACATTAACGAATGGCTATGGTAAACTTACGTTTGAGTCCGATAAAAGTTCGCTTTATTTTTCTACCAATACCCAGCATCTTGTCAAGATAGAGGATAGGTACGGCAATGCTGTCCAGTTGAATTATGATGAAAATAATCGGATCACAAATGCGGTGGATGAGGTGGGGCGTACACTAACCTTTTCTTACAATGCATCAGGTTGTGTCACAAATATTATGGACAAATTGGGGCGTTCGTGCGTCTTTGCATACAGTAACAGTAACCTTGTGGAAATGACTGATATGGGAGGATATAAGACCATCCTCACATATAATAGCAGTAATTGGGTTTCAAGTATTACATATCCCAATACATCTTCGATTACTTTTGAATACACATCAGCTGATCAACTTGGTGCTCCGTATTCAAGCTACGACGAGCCTTTTCGCATACGAGCGACCGATTCTTTGAATAATCGTAAGGAATTTTTTTATCATGCATTTGACAGTATGGGGCCGGTAACAGTGACGGATGAAGGCAGTAATGCTTGGCTTTATGCGCACGATGCTGCCGTACCTTATACATATGTTTATTCAGAATCGGTTAATGGTCGATATGTTGCAGGGTTGACGTGTTATGGTGATCAGTGGACTCATCACGAATATGACACTTATGGCAACCGGATAAGTACCGCTCTTGCTGTGGATCGTTATGCCCTGACCATAGGTTACTATCAACAGTATGGTTCGAGTGTCAGCGATGTTTTGCGTGAGATTGCATATGATTCCAATAACTGGCCAACGAATACCACGATCAAGACGAACGGAGTTGTTCACAGTGTAAGGTCACAGCAATATGATAGTAATGGGAACGTCACCTGGTATCAGGACTCACTCAGTAATATCACAAGACTTGTTTATGATTCAAAAGATAATCTTACGGCTGTTACAAATGCTCTTGGTGATGCAATATACATGACATATGACGATGACGGCAATTTGCTCCATCTGACCAATTCAATGAATGCTACCACGGAATGGATCTATAATACGAACGGTTTCAATACGAGTGTGATCTTTCCTGACTCAAGTAGTATTGAAATGACGCCTGATTCCATAGGACGTGTTCAGACCTTTTCTGATGCCGCCGGTTATCAGATATCTTACGACTATGATAATCTTGATCATATAAGAAAGATCACATTTGGGGACGCAACGACTCTTGAGAAGAATTACGGATGTTGTGGTTTGGAAAGCACAAAGGACCGTTTGGGCCGCGAAACAAAATATGCACATGATATTAAGGGGCGACTAAGTACGATTACCAATGCCATTGGTGGAGTTATCACTCTCGAGTACAATCCGATGAACCAGATTACCGCCATCAACCAGTTGATTGATGGGTCAGCCAAAACGACGCGGTTCAACTATACATCAACAAATGGTTTCACCCGTCTGACGAGTCGTGTTATGCCATCGGGCAAGACCAACAATGTTTATTCTTATAAATTTAGCGGATGGCTTACCAACCGTGTAGATGGTTTCGGGCGTGATACGGTTTATACGCAGGATGTACTTGGCCGGCTTATTCGAACTGCTTATGGTGGAAACACAAATGTTGATCATTCCTATGACCTGCTGGGTAATGTTACGAAGATGGTTGACCAGTATGGCACAAATGCCTTTGTTTATAATGCTCTGAACATGCTTACCAATACGACCGTTACGACTTCAATATCAGGGTTCAGTAATATCTCTTACCATCTGGCCTACAAGTTCGATTCTGATGGCAACATGACGAACTTGGTTCTTGAAGGTATATCAGGCTTTACTAATGTAATTTCCGCATGCTATACTTATGACAGTATGAGTCGGCTCACAATGGTCAGTAATTCTTCAGCTAACGCCAGCTATCAGATGGATTCTGCAGGACGGCTGGAATCGAAGAGTTACGGCAACAACGATGTGACACGATATGGTTATAATTCTGAATCGCGCTTGATCTCGTTGGTTACTAGTAATTCAGGGAATAATGTTCAGGGCTGGTATTGCGGTTATAATGCGATGGGAATGATAACAAATATCACAAACAGTGTCTCTTCCCGTGTGTATGGGTATGACGCCATAGACAGGCTTACAAGCGAGTCAGCTAATGAGTCGGATACAACGTGGACGTACGACAAGTCTGGGAATTGTCTTCAAGTTGTAAAAGGTACACAGACGAACACCTGCTGGTATTCTGCTGATAATGAGATGCAGGGACAGGCTACAAATCTCCTGATTATCCAGGTGACAGGTACAGTAGATGTAGGGCCAGAAAGTAATAAATGGCAACATGCTCATGCATATGCAAATGGTATTTCATCGGCTGTGAATACGAATAATGGGTCCTTTGTGATTCCAGCAGTTCCTATTGTATTTGGGAACAATAAACTTACAGTCACGGTGCGGGATGATGTCCTGGCGGTTGCGTCTACTCAGGCAGTGATATTTACCAAGCAGGCTAATACGGGAGAATATTCTTTTGTATATGATGACAACGGTAACCTTAGCACTAACATTACCGGCTCAATAACAAACGTCCTTTCCTATGACATGGAGAACCGTTTATCTCAGGTAACAAGCAACGGTGTAACAATCCTTCAGAATTATTACGATGGAATGGGTAGAAGAATTGCAAAGAGCGAATTTGTAAACGGAACTACCAATAAATATCTCTATGTTTACGATGGTTGGAATTGCTTGGCAGTATTAAATGGGACTACAGGAGCAATGCTTGAATACTATACGAGGGGAGCAGGTATAGGAGGAGACATTGGAACCATCGTTGCTGCTACTCATTACTCAGGCTCATTTACCAACGGGACTTTCTATTATCATAACAATCATAGGGGAGATGTAACTTGTATACGAAGTGGAACGACAACGGTAGCTACTTATGATTATAAAGCGTATGGGGAATTGAGAAGTTCTTCAGGGACGTATACAAGCAGGTATAGGTTCAGTTCCAAAGAATATGAGCAGACGATGGGGATTTATTATTATGGGTATCGTTTCTATAATCCTTCGGTTGGAAGATGGCTTACTCAAGACCCATTAAAGGAAGCAGGAGGATTAAACCAGTATGAATTCTGCAATTCTAATCCTGTCAATTTTACGGATCCCTTCGGACTTGTTGCTGGTGTCCCATATCCTGACCCTGATGCGGCAGCTAGAGCTGCTTTGCAAGATGCGTATCCGAAGGCAATGAATAGAAAACCAAATCATGAGTATGGTGGCTGGATTTATAGGAATCCTGCGGATGGCAAATATTACCACACAGAACCCAAAGAGGGCTCTCGGAATAAGGTCCCTCTGGGGCCAAATGATATTCCCGAAAAGGATCGAAAAACTGCAGAGTGTGAGGGATCGTATCATGTTCATTGGGATGCACGCTCTCTTTGGGGTGAGAGCTTTTCCAATGACGACTGGGCTCAGTTTGCCCTTTTTCCTACCTCAGTGAACCATTGGCTGGGATCTGCTTCGGGTGGAATCCGGAAGTATAGTCCATCGGCAAAACCAGCAGAAAATTATAGATGGATTGAAGAACCGGGATGCCTAAAGAAATAAGCATTAAAAACCAGCGTTTTTGTTAGAGGCAACATGGAGCAAGTATATAAAATTGCGATTAAAACATTAGTGGTCGGTTTGAGTCTAGTCAGTCTTCAAAGTTGTTGCGGAACTCACGCGCCCAAGAATATCTTTACTCTAGTGGCATCAGGTCAGAAAGAGAACTTTGTAGAAGAAGTTTCCATCATTCAGTTGTTGTCTACGCCAAATCTTTATGAGGATAAGACAATAGCAATTGGTGGATATATATTCATGGACGCAGAATGCGAAGCAATTTTCTTTATGCCTGATTTCAAGAAAAGGCTTGGTCGTAAAGAGGCGGTTTGGTTGGACTTGACGGAGGAATGGGCCGGTAAATTAGCGAAATACAACGGGAAGTATTGCTGGGCTATAGGGGCGTTCACGGATAAGAATAAGGGACATTTCAACATGTACGCAGGAAGCCTTACCAACATTCTTCGTATATCAGTATTTAGTCCTGATGGGGTTAGGCGCTAAGAAAGTCATGAATGTTTTACAAGTAGGGTTCCCTACGTGTTACCGACCAAATTGTGACCGTACGTGATTCCCGAATTATTTCTGTATAAATCGTCCTGTTTTCCTACGCTCTGATC
>MHBM01000290.1:3920-5319 GCA_001804885.1 Lentisphaerae bacterium RIFOXYA12_FULL_48_11 | reverse complement strand
TCTGTGTTAGGAATGATGTTCTTTTCAACCAGGTAGCTTTCCAGCCGTACGCCGCTAGTCCTTGCTTCTTCTTCAGCTTTTGCTAGTGCTTCTGGATTAACATTCTTATTCCTCTGGACTATATCCAGAAGCTTGCCGCCAAGTTGTTTGGTATCCATAATCACTAATCTCCGCCGGTTACCGAGAGGGCTTCTTCTACGCTTGTGATTCCTTCTTTAGCCTTGTTCATTCCCACGTCTTTCAGCGTAAGCATGCCTTTCTGCTTTGCCTTCTCCGCAATTTCTTTGATAGGGATTCCCTTTACAATATCATTTCTTAGATCCCGATCTATAGTCAGAACTTCCATTATTGCGGCGCGACCCTTATATCCTGAATTATGGCATTTTGGGCAACCTTTTGGCGCCATGACGTTGCTACCTTTAAAAATTTCCGGATCAATTCCATATTCACGAAGCAATACTTCAGGCAGAGTGTCTGCCGGCTTTTTGCATGCAGGGCAGAGTCTGCGGAGAAGGCGTTGTGCCTGTGACAAGATCAGGGCGGAAGCCAGCAGTGAAGCTTCTATGCCCATATCAATCATGCGTGTGATTGCTCCACATGCATCATTTGTGTGCAGAGTGCTCAGTACCAGATGTCCTGTAAGCGCGGCCTTTACGGCGATCTCGGCTGTTTCGCTGTCGCGTGTTTCTCCAACCAATATGATGTCAGGGGCCTGTCTCAGTATCGAACGGAGCGCGGCTGCAAATGTAAGGCCTACGAAGGAATTTATCTGGACCTGATTCATTCCCGCAAGCTGATATTCAACAGGATCTTCGCAGGTAATGATAGCTACATCCGGCGTATTAAGTTCCTGCAGGCAGGAATAAAGTGTGGTGGTTTTTCCACTTCCTGTTGGCCCTGTCACGAGAATAATACCGTTAGGTTGTTCGATTGCGTGTTTGAACCCCTGATGCGCCGCCGGATCAAGTTTTAATGCAGCAAGGTTTGGGAAGAGGGCGCTCTTGTCCAGGATACGAAGACATATTTTTTCTCCATGAATTGTGGGCAATGTATTGACGCGTAGATCAACTTCTTTTCCCAAGGCCCTTATCTTTATACGTCCATCCTGCGGTATTCTTCGCTGGGCAATATCCATGCCCGACATGAGCTTTAACCTGGAAATTATTGCACCCATCAGGTTTCGTGGTGGGGCTGGGCTTTCTGACAGGTCTCCATCAATTCTGTATCTGAGCGAGAGTCCTTTTTCCTGTGGTTCAACGTGAATGTCGCTTGCACCAGTTCTAAGGGCTTCAAGGAGCATCATATTGACCATTCTGATGACCGGTGCTCCCTGTGCGTCCTGAATCATCATTTCCAGATTTTCTTCTTCTTCGTTTTCCGCCTTTTCTGTCCCGACATC
>MHBM01000290.1:0-3909 GCA_001804885.1 Lentisphaerae bacterium RIFOXYA12_FULL_48_11 | reverse complement strand
CCGCGTCTTTCAGCATTTCGGACATATCCATGGTGTCCTGCTGGTCCGCGCCGAGTCGTTCAAGAGTGTCTTTTATATCTTTTTCGGATGCAATGAGGGGTGTAATTCGAAGGCCTGTCGATGTCCCGATTTCATCAATTGCCACGACATCAAACGGATCGCCGAGAGCCATTGTAAGAGTTTTTCCGACTTGTGCGATTGGAATTATCAAGCGCTTGGCCATGACGTCTTTGGGTATTAAATCCAAGATCATTTGGCTCGGTGTAAAATGTGAAAGGATAATAGGTGGCATTTTCAGGTACTCTGACAGAGCGAGGGTCATGTCCTCGCTCTTTACCATTTTTTTATCTATCAGAACTTTCTCAAGGCGTGTTCCTGACGTCTGTGCTTCCTGTTCTGCTGATCTGAGAGCCTCTTCTTCTATCATGCCGTATTTCAGCAGAATGTCAGAAATTTTCTGTGAGTAAGGTTTTTTTGCCATTCGAATTACCTGCCTTATAATAATGCCCGGTATTTTGATTATGCCATGTGTGGTATTGCATGCCAATCCCAAACACCATAAAATCATTCATGATTGACTTGTGTATCTATCGAGTGATATATAGCTATAAGTCTGATATTTTATATCCTAATATGCCGTGTTTGATACAAAGTGGTGAAATATGGCAAAAAAACCTGAAAAAGATACAAAGTCTGAATTGGAAGAAAGAGTTTGGAATGCCATAGCGGCATTTGAGCAGATACTTGAGGCAATGCCCAATGACAGGGAGTCTCTTGATGCTTTGGCCAATGCTTATGAACAGGTTGGCGATCATACTAGGGCGAAAGACTATCTGGTCCGGCTCGGGAATGCGATAATACAGGACCGGGATGTTGAAGCGGGCAAGGGAATCCTTGAGAAAGTTGAGATTTACGCTGAACATGATGAAAATGCCAAACAGATTCTGACAAAACTGAATGAGTTCCTTGCTTCTCAGAAAGAGTCAGTTGTCGCAGCCAAGGCAGAATCTCAGGCAAAATTTGCCAAGTCTGGATCGTCAGATATCCGTTTAACTTTCAACATGGCAGATGAATTGTCTTTTGCCTGGAATCTTCTTGAGGCTGGCGAGATTACCCAGGAAGAATATTCAAGTGTTGTTCAGGATTTGACCGAAATGTCCGCATCCGACAGTAATGCCACTATTTCTGTGCTTCATGTACTGGAGGCTCGGGCGTTTAAAAGCTTGGAGAAAATCGTCGGCTTTGTTTCTCGCGAATGCTTGACGCCGATTATTTCTTTATCCAGTTTTGAGATGCAGCCTTCCGTTGTATCTTTATTGCCGATGGATTTCATTGTAAGACGTGGAGCAATTGTGTTTGAATTGCTTGGAACTAATGCTCTGGTTGTCATTATGAATCCTTACAACAAACAGTTGCGTCAGGATATTGAAGCTGCCGTTGGTCGCAAGTGCCACTTTTTCATGGCTCTGTCATCTGATTTTGATCAGGCAATAAATAAAGTCGTGCAAGCTTCAGTGGCGAAAAAATAAGTTTTCAGGATATTTTCCGGGATAAGGTTTTGCCAGAAGGCAAGTTACTGGGGGGGCATCCCAATTCTTAACGTTTGGGTTTTGCCCTTTAATTCAACTTCGACGGTCTTTCCGCGAATGGCAATGATTTTTACACCTTCAATCGTTTCTCCGACACCAACAACTTGCTTGTTGATAATTGCTGAACCGCTGTCTCCTTTACCTGCGATTACGGCTGTTAATGTGAGTGCTGGCCAGTTGACAGCTTCTTCCACGGGAGCGGGTACAGGTGCAGGTTCCGGTGCAGGCATAGGCTCTGGAGCAGGTGCCGGAGGTGGCTCTGGTGCTGGCGGAGGAAGAACTGTAGCTGCCGGAGCAGCCACAGTTTGTACTGGAGCTGATGTATTGACCGACGTTGTCGGTTGTGCTGGCCCTTCTGTTGGTGGCGTTGTTGGGGCAGATGGTTGCGGGGTAGTGGTGGTTGCAGGAGCTGTTTGAGCCTGGGGCGGTACTATTGTTGGCTGGGGCTTTGGCTGCATAAACTTCATGTAAGCCCATGCACCACCTCCTGCGAGGAGAATCACTACTACGACTATTGCAACAACTAGAATATTCTTTTTCTTTTTGGAATCATTAGGAGCTGTTTCCTCGGCTGTTTCTGTTGTTTCCTGATCCGGTGCTGGGGCACTTTCTTCAGGAGGAAGTGGCGGAGGCATCACTGGGGATGCTGCAGGTTGAGGAGTATTTCGTTTCAGTGAAATTGGTGTATTTGCAGGTTGTTGGACCGGTGGCTTGTCTGTAGGTGCGGCGAGTTCCCCTGATTCCTGCTGTTGGCGTTTAAGTGCTTCTTGAATAAGACTCATCTTGACCCCTCAAGTTGCTGAATTGCTTTTTTAACGCATCTGGTGTCAATTACGTTTGTTCGCGCAACGAAACCTGCCAGCATGCAGTTATCACAAACAGCGTTTATCAATCGTGGCCCACCTTTTGAAAATTTATAAACCTCTCGGATAGCACCGGAATCAAAAACTATTCTTCCATCTGAACCCGCCACCCATAGTCTGTGCCTTATGTACATCATTACGTCTTCCTGTGTCAAGGGAGGGATGTGGTACCGCACTGTTATCCGTTGCCTCAATTGGCGCAGGTCTGGGCGGGAAAGTCGTTTTTCCAGTTCCGGTTGCCCGCACATGACTATCTGGATCAGTTTTTGCTGGTCGGTTTCAAGGTTGGAAAGCAGTCGGACTTGTTCCATGACCTCAGGAGATAGGTCTTGCGCTTCATCAATAACAAGTGCCACGTTGGTTCCTTCTTTGTTTCTTTCAAGGAGAAAATCGTTCAATTTCTCTATATATGCAAGCCTGTCGCGCCCTTTTACCTCTAGGCCGAAGTCGTTGAGCATTGCCCGTAAAAGCTGCGATTCGGTCAGAGATGGGTTCAGTATCAAGGCCGTTTCAACATCTTTGCCCAGATTTGCAAGTACCGCTCTACATAGTGTTGTCTTGCCTGATCCTACTTCTCCGGTGAGTTCAATAAACCCTTTCCGGTTCTGAATCCCATACATTAGATGATCGTAGGCTTCTTTGTGATGTCGGGCAAAGTATAGGAATCGAGGGTCCGGGGTTATGTTGAACGGATATTCCCTTAGATTGTAAAATTCCAAATACATATGTCTCTTCTAGTCTTCCCCGGGATGATTGCAATGATTTTCAGACTGCTTGCTCATATCGTGTTTAAGCATATCACTCCATACCTTTGATGCCAAGAGAGAAGGTTCTTTGCCTTCTTTGAGGTCGTCGATACGCGACAGAAGGTAGACTCTTTCTGGGAATAGTCGTAAAATCTCCTGCAGATTTGATATGGCCTCGTCTTTCTTTCCGTCTGCTTCGTGAAGAAGTGCCCTGTATAACAATAAACGGGCTTTTCCATCCATGGCCGTTTCCGTGTCGGCCTTATCCTTGCTGGGCCAGAAGGCCAGACCTGCATCAAAAGCACGTTTGGCTTCATCAATTTTGTTTTGGATAAGGAAAATCCGTCCGCGTTCCAATTGTACCTGATAATTGAAGGGGTTATCTACCTGAGCGGAAAGGAGAACTTCTTCAGCCAGATCAGGCCTTTTTGCGTCGTGGGCGAGCCAGAAGGCTGAGTCAAAAAAAATTCTTATATCATGCGGATCTGTCAGTGTTGCCAGACGTAACCAAGGCATTATTTCTTTTACTTCTGATCCGCTGAGATGAATGTGGTAGCGAGGAGAGATGTCTCCAGCCAGATTTTGATATATGCTTTTCTTGAAGGCTTCATGTCTTGTATGTTCCCAGCCTCCGTGAAAATAAGTGTCAGCCTGGTGGTAAAAGTACCAAGTCAGTGCGACTTTGCTTTCTCCAAGCAGCCTTTCTGCCAT
>MHBM01000289.1:2859-36395 GCA_001804885.1 Lentisphaerae bacterium RIFOXYA12_FULL_48_11 | reverse complement strand
GATGATAAAGACTTATCAGTTCCTGATATCACCTCTGCTTGGTCCATGTTGTAGGTTTTATCCTTCCTGCTCGGCCTATTCTTCTGAAGCAATTCGTAAACATGGTGCAACAAAGGGAGTTCTTCTGGGGTTGGTCCGGCTATGCAAATGCCATCCGTTCCATCCTGGCGGAGTAGATCTCGTCCCGTAAAAGGTTGAGTTAAATACAATGAATAAATTTGAAACAACAATGGTGGCGGTTCTTTTTGTCGTTCTCGGGGTATGGTGGTATGCCAATAGGGAGTCATTCGTTCCAGCTGAACAGCCCAAGTCTAAGACTGTTACAACGGTTGAATCGAACAACACTGCCGTTGCCGTTTCTCCGGTCAATGTTGTGTCCAATGCTGCCGCACCTGTCGTGAAAGAGGAAATAAAGGCAGGGAAGCAACCTGATGCAGTGGTGAAGTCTGGAGAAGGGCATAACGAACCGGAGCAGATTGTTACTCTGTCCAACGATAAGACCGAAGTGAGACTTTCCTCCTGGGGTGGGTCCGTTGTCTCGGTAACTTTGAAGAAATATCGTGAGGCACTTGATAAGAAAAGTGGCCAGGTCAAGTTTGATCTGTCAGCCAAGCCGGCGCTCTCGTACGAGGGTATCCCTGGGTTATCTGGAAACTTTGACTTCAAAGTGACTAAAGATGAATCTGCAAAAAGGGTTTCATTTGAAAAAACATTACCTTCCGGGCTTGAGTTCGTACGAACCATCACTCTCGGCGATGGTTACCAGTTGAAGGTTTCCGAGTCTTTCAAGAATAAGTCTTCAGCGTCTATCAAGATACCTGCTTGTGAGCTGAATGCCGGACAAATGAAACAAATAAAGACCGTGTCTGGCTCCATGGGTTACGAGTATCTCGGCGTGGATTCCTATTCCTTACCGCCGAACAATGCCAAGAAAATACTTTACTGGGCAAACAAGGGGCCGTCTGACGATTCCTTGAGCCTGCCGGAAAGGTTTCAGCCGGTATACCGGCAGGGTAGCGGTTGTTCGATGTTCAAACCAAAGCTGACAGAACCTCTTCCTTCTGAGACGAATGTTGTAAGAATGCTTGCGACTGACTGGGTTGCAGTTAAAAATAAATTTTTTGTTCAGGTCATGGCACCTAAAATAGCGGGCAATGGACTCAATATTGGTGTTCAGAGGGAAGTCCCCCGGAATGAGAGCCGTTCTGTTGCACAAAGCTGGGCTCAGAGTGCAGCGCTGGCCAGTGTATCCGCTTCCATGTGCTATCGCGAGCGCGAGCTGCCTGCTGGTGATTCGATCTTCAATGAAATCAGCTATTATGCGGGTCCAAAGGAATATAATCAGCTGAAGCTGCTTGGGAACAGGCAGGATGACGCCATGGAGTTTGGTTGGTTGTATCCAATAAGCAAATTACTGCTGGTTACCCTCACTTTCCTCTACAAGATAATTCCTAATTACGGCGTTGCTGTAATTCTGCTGACCATTATTGTCAGGATCATCTTCTGGCCTGTCACCCATAAGGGAACCGAAAGCATGAAAGAGTTGCAGAAAATCCAGCCGCTCATCAATCAGGTTCGCGAAAAGTACAAGGACAAGCCTGAAAAAATGAACAAGGAGATTATGGGTATCTACAAGGAGCACAAGGTCAACCCGATGTCTGGGTGCCTGCCCATCCTTGTGCAGATACCCGTATTTATAGCGCTTTTCACGATATTGCGAAGTGCTGTTGAATTGAGATTCGCGGAATTTCTGTGGATCAAGGATTTAAGTGAGCCGGAAAATCTTCTTGCGGGGATAGTTCCTTTCGGACTGAACCTGCTGCCTATTGCCATGGCTGCGACAATGTACTGGCAGACGAAGCTGACGCCAACTGCCGGTGATCCGCAACAGCAGAAAATCATGCTTTACATGATGCCAATAATGATGTTGTTCATGTTCTATACGATGGCTTCAGGTCTTGTGCTTTACTGGACAGTCAGTCAGGTTATTTCGATTTACCAGCTGTTCAGGCAGAAAAGAAAAGCCAAGGCAGAAGAGCTTGCAGAGCACGTAAAAGCTTGAGCATGCTGTAATAACTATTCTGGTTTAACACCCCGGGACATGAGCGATTTCACCGCGGCGAGAGGGTTCTTGCCTTTGTGGACAATTGCGTAGACTTCATTCGTGATAGGGACGTCTATCCGAGCTTTGCGGGCCAGGTCACGGGCAATCGAGCAGTTCCATATCCCTTCAGCTACCTGTTTCATCCCCGACATTATGGCGTCAATCTTTTCACCTTTGCCAAGTCTTTCTCCGACATTCCTGTTCCTGCTGTGACGGCTTGTGCATGTCACGATGAGGTCACCCAATCCGCTTAAACCTGAGAATGTCGAAACCTTTGCTCCAAGTGCCTGTCCAAGCCGGGTTATTTCAACAAGTCCACGGGTGATAAGAGCGGCCCTTGTATTGTCGCCGAAACCAAGCCCGTCGCTTACTCCAACCGCAACTGCGATGACATTTTTCAGTGCACCGCCTAATTCAATACCTGTGACATCATCGGAGGTGTAAACCCGGAAGAGATTATTGGAGAATATTTTCTGAAGATCGCTGCTGTACTCCTGGTTTTTTGATGCCACTGTGACTGCTGTAGGGATTCCAGCGGCGACTTCCTCTGCGTGACTTGGCCCTGAAAGAGCGGCAATAGAATGGTGACCGAGCGTTTCTTCTGCAATTTCAGTCATGCGTTTCTGCGTTTTAGGATCGAATCCTTTTGCAACGCTCAGGATGCGGCATGTTTTTGGAAGAAGACCGTGAAATGATTCCGCAACATCGCGGTAATACTTTGTGGGAACAGCAAGAACTGCAATGTCTGCATCAGCAGCTGCGGCGTTTCTGTTAGCAGTCCACTCCAATGAGGACGGCAGTCTGATTCCTGGCAGGTAAGATGCGTTTTCGCCCGAGTTTTTTATTTGTTCGATGTAATCGGCGAAAGGACCCCATATTGTCACCCTGTGACCGTTTTTGTTCAGTACAAGGGCAAGGGCCGTTCCCCAGCCGCCATCTCCGATTATGCAGATATTTTTAGCTTTGCGGTGGATTGTCATTCGCCATGTTTTCCAATTTGTTCTTTTTCTTCCGGAATTCAAATCTGTGTTCGGTTCCGTTAATCAGGCGCTGGATATTTGATTTGTGCCGCCAAATGGCGAAGAGTCCCAGGATCGTCAGGGCGATGGGCAGGGGCAGTCCCTGATTAAGGTAGAATAACCACCCGGCAATCATAATAACGACGGCTGCAGTGATTGAGGCCACAGAAACGTAGCGTGTTAGCAGGAAGACAATAGCCCAAGTCAGTAGTCCTGTTCCGATCAGTATAGGAACAATACCTATCAGCGCGCCTGCGCTTGTTGCTATTCCCTTGCCGCCTTTGAATCCAAGATATACCGGCCAGTTGTGGCCTATAACCGCCAGTGCCGAGCACAGTAGGGCGAGAAGAAGCTGATTACTGTCAGCTGCATAACTTGCGGCAATTACGGGGCAAAAAAAGGCGGGAACGAAGCCCTTAAGTGCGTCCAGAATGAATGTAAGGATTCCCCATTTTTTCCCCACCGAACGGAATACGTTAGTGGCGCCGATGCTGCCGCTTCCGGTTTTGTAAAGGTCAATGCCTTGTGCCTTGGCAATGATATAGCCGAATGGTATTGCGCCAAGAAAATATGAAATCATCCCGAAGACTGCAAATACCAGGACCGTATGCATAACTTACATCCTTGGCTGGAGACTTCCGTGAATGCAGCGAGCTGCGCTTTGTCGCATCCGGAGCCTGCTGCATGTTATTCTTCTTCAGGTAGAGAATTCTCGTACTCGTCAATGTCCATGAGGCTGTTTAGCTCGACCATGCTGTCGGGCGTCATCTCGACGATCCATCCACGCCCGTAGGGATCCGAGTTGATTAGCTCGGGACGGCTGAGAAGTTCTGTGTTTGTGGCAGTAATCGTTCCTGATAACGGTGCATGGAAGTCAGCAGACGTTTTTACTGATTCCATGACTCCGATTTCTTCGCCTGCGTCATAGTGATGCTCGTCAGGCTCGGGCAGATCAATGCTTGTTATATCGGACAACTGTTGTTGCCCGAAGTCTGTCATGCCGACAATGATTTTTTTACCCTTAATATGAACCCATTCATGGGTCCTGGTATATTTTAGTTTGGTTTGTTCAATCATACTTTTTTTCACCTTACCCTTGTTGCTGGTATCCCTTAAAGAATTGACAGCCTTTTACAGGATGCTTTCGTCAGGTCAAGCATCTTTTTCAAAAAATATTCATCGGAGGCTGGTACATGAGGTCAATAAGTGCGTGTAATTACGAACTGGGCAATGGAAATGAGCGGCTGGCAGGCGGCTTTAAGGCTCTGCAGGGATGTCATTGCATCGTGAATAAGTGTCTCTGCTTTCATGCGTGCTTTTGCCGGTGTCATGACAGAAAGACATGTGAGTTCAGGTTTGTCTGAATGGGTTCTTGAGTCAGGCTGGCCGGCGTCCAGCAGATCGTCTGTAATTTGGAAAGCAAGTCCCAGGTTACTGCCGTATATTGTAAGCGCCTCAATCTCTTTTCTGCTGGCACCACTGGATAAGGCCCCCATGCGAAGAGATGCGCGAAAGAGATCTGCGGTCTTGTGAAGGTGTATGAAGTCGATCATGCCTTTGGTTTGTTTTCTGGAGATTGCGGCAAGATCTTCGACTTGTCCCCCGATGACACCAGTGCTTCCCGCTGCACATGCAAGTTCCTGGACTAGTTTGGCCTTGGTGGATGCGGCTACGGTCTGTGTCCGGACGATGACTTCAAAGGCGAGGGCTTGAAGTGCGTCACCCGTGAGAACGGCGTTTGCTTCGCCGAATTTTTTATGTACCGTTGGCTTCCCCCTTCGGAAATCGTCGTTATCCATGCAAGGCAGATCATCGTGGACAAGTGTATAGGTGTGTAGAAGTTCAATGGAGGCTGCAGGAATAAGGGCGCTGCGATAAGAGGATCCAACGACTTCTGCAGCAGCAAGGCAGAGTATAGGTCTGATTCGTTTGCCTCCGGAAAATACGCTGTATCGCATTGCTTTGTGCAGGATTGTCGGTCTGATGTCTGGTGCCGGTATCAATTTGTCCAGCACTTCATCGACGATAATGCTGCGCCTGTCTAGATATTTCTTCAAATCAAACATTTTTCATAGCTTATTCATCAGTTGGTCGGGTGCAAGCAGAATATGCAGGTTTGACAGTCTGATAACACTGAAGTACACTTCGTTCAATTTAAAGAAATGGAGTGAGGTAATGCCCACATACGAATACGAATGTACAAAGTGCCAGCATCACTTTGAAAAATTCCAGAGCATGAAAGATAAACCACTGCAAAAGTGTCCAGAATGCCGCGGCAAAGTGAGGAGGCTTTTGGGGGCGGGTGCTGGAATAATCTTCAAGGGGAGCGGCTTTTACGAGACCGATTACAAAAAGAAAAGCTCTGGCGGTGGGGAAAGTAAGCCATCTAAAACATCTTCAACCACAGATTCGAAAAGCAAAACCACGTCAATAAAGAAGGATTAGGTGTGGCTTATGATAATTTGTGCAAAATGCGGTACCGATAATCAGCTTGGGCGTGTGTTTTGTATGTCGTGTGGTGCCAAGCTTGATCTGACTCACATGTCGAATCAGATGCTGGTGAAAAGTAACGAGGAGAGCTGGCTGAGAGCCAACTGGCCCAAGTTGGTGTTTATACCACTTTTCCTCCTCGTAGTGGCTTTGGTTGGTCTGGTTATGTGGCCTGTTAATGAGTTGATAGGGGCCGGAGGGACTTCTGCCGGTGGAAGAAAGATTGAGGGCCAGATTGCTTCTTTGGAAAGGCTTAAGGCCGGTCAGCGTTTTTCATATAGTGTTACCGAACAGGATTTGAATGGTTACTGTACCGAAGTCCTTGCCAAGAAGTCGAAGATCAACTCCATGAGCGTTAAAATGTTCAAAGGTCTTCTCGTTACTCGCATGATGAACGTGTATTACGAAATTAAAGTAGAGAAGGTGAAGGTGCCAATAGCACTTTCTGTCGAGGTCAAGTATGTGCCGGAAGGTGCAAGGCTGAAAGCCGCAAGGGCATCTATAGGGCATTTGCCGCTTCCAGGCCCTCTGGCTCGAATAGGGGATAAGTTTATTTCAAAGATTGTAATGTCCGAGCCAAAGAATGCCAACCTCAGTTGTGTTGAAGATATCAAGATTGAGGATGGTAAAATGTCTCTGATTGCAGGTAAGAAATAAGCTACAGGCCTTCCTGTGAAATAAAGCTGATTCCCTTTTTTGTCTGCGGAGCAAGAGATGTTGCTCAGAGTGTTTTATTTTTTATTTTTTCTTCTTCTGATGAATTTGCCTGATCTTATTGCACAGGATACAGGTGATGGAAAGTTTCTGAAATTCTCCGGTTCGCATACCAGCAGGTCTGCGGATGGCCGTTTTCTCCTTGAAGGTAGCAATGCCGTCCAGAATCTTGAACTTGGGGTCTGGGCTGAGGAGGTTGCTGCCAAAGTGGAAAGGGCGATTGCTGTCAGATTACCTTATGGTGAATCCTGGGTTATAAGAATAGTTACCACCGATGATCGGAGTCTAGGGGATTCAGGAAAAATTATTACCGAAGAAGTGGTTGAGGGGCAGTTTCTTGTCCTGCGACTTAAGATTTATAATTACAACAAAACTGACGTCCTGGAGGCAAATGAAGCCCTTTGCAAGCTTTTGCTGGATGGATTAGTTATCTGGCTGCAATCTAAACAGAACGCGGCAGACTCTTCTCAGGCGCCTGTAGGGTTTCATACAAACAGTGTGCCCGAATGGATCTGGCAGGGTCTTTCCAGATACATATATCAGGATTTGAGGGCCAGAGATGCAGATACAGTTCTCATGCTTTGGAAAAGGGCGCAACTTAAGCCTTTTCCTGAACTGCTTATCTTGGGGCCGGCAGCAAAGAATTATCCTTCTAAATCAGTTTACAGTGTAATCATTGCCTGGATTGAATCGCTTCCGGACCGGGAGAATTTATTTCGCCGAATGTTCGAAGATTTGTCCAAGCGAGGTAAGATTTCTCAAGCGTGGTTTACAAAGAATATCACAGGCTGTCGTTATGCTGCAGATGTAGATGAAAAGTGGGAGAATTGGATTTTAAGTCAATGGCGTGTGGTTCACAGATTAGGAATAGCTACGGCACTGCAGGTGGAACAACTTAAAGAGCGCCTGGTTTTGCGACATGGTGATATTGGTATGCCATTGAGTCCTGATATTGGCCAGAGGATAACATTTGAAAATCTTATCGGTGCAAAGCAGCCCGACTGGATGCCGACAGTATTAAAAAATAAAATCTCAGAACTAAAGCTTCTTGGTGTGGGTAAGGGGAAGGATTTTAATGATGTCGTGGACGCCTATGGCAGATTTTTGGAAGCTGTTGTTGCCGGAGCCAGACAGGAGCGCCAGGTTTCGCTACTTGAAAGAGCGGAAGAAGAGTTTAAGAGACTAGAGGCTAGTGTTGGTGGCGCAAGTCTGACTGTAGAGGATAATAAGTAGGGGATTAGTATTGCCAGCTATAATGAAACTGGTAACATCCGGTTTCCTGTTTTTAATCTGGAATTGCATTGAAAGGATTGAGCGATGACGGAAATGCGTGAAGTTTCAGAAAAAATCGGCAAGTACCGCTGGGTCATATGTGCCCTGCTTTTTTTTGCCACTACTATCAACTATATTGACAGACAGGTTCTTGGAATCCTGGCACCGGATCTGCAGAAGGCCATTGGTTGGACCGAAGTCCAGTATGCCCGCATAGTTATTGCCTTCCAGTTTGCGTATGCAATTGGTCTTGTACTTTTCGGACGGTTTATAGATGTATGGGGTACAAAAATCTGCTATTCCGGCGCAATGATTTTCTGGAGTGTTGCAGCTATGGCGCACGCGGCTGTATCTTCAGTGATGGGGTTTGGGTTGGCCCGTTTCTTCCTGGGGTTGGGCGAGTCGGGAAACTTCCCTGCAGCTATTAAGGCTACGGCTGAATGGTTCCCCAAAAAGGAGAGAGCGTTTGCTACTGGTATTTTCAATTCCGGCGCGAATATAGGCGCAGTTGTTGCTCCGGCTGTTATTCCATGGCTTACAATCAATTACGGGTGGCAAGCCTCTTTTATAGTAACTGGCGCCATCGGTTTTTTATGGCTTTTTGCGTGGATTCCCCTTTATTCAAAACCGGAATTGAGGCGTAGTCTTGATCCCAGGGAACTTGCGCATATCCAGAGCGATGGAGATGATTCTTCCACTGAGAAAATTTCTTGGTTAAGCCTGTTGGGATATCGCCAGACATGGGCATTTATTGTCGGCAAGTTCCTGACGGATCCAGTATGGTGGTTTTACCTGTTCTGGTTGCCGAAGTGGCTGAATACAAGATTTGAACTGGATCTCAAGCATATAGGTTTGCCGCTGATTGTTGTTTATACAATGGTGAGTGTTGGCAGTATTGGTGGTGGAATGATTTCATCTGCGCTGCTACACCGTGGCAGATCGGTCAATTTCTCCCGCAAGCTGGCATTATTTATCTGTGCATGCAGCGTTGTGCCAGTTGTTCTGGTTACAAAGGCGCCAAATTTGTGGACTGCCGTGTTCCTTGTTGGCTTGGCTGCGGCTGCACATGCCGGGTGGTCTGCCAATATATTTACGACCGTCTCTGATATGTTCCCGAAGAGAGCAGTTGGATCGGTTACCGGACTGGGTGGTATGGCCGGATCTATTGGTGCAATGTTATTTGCCGAAGTAATAGGCAAGGTCCTGGATAGAACGGGCAATTACTGGGTGCTTTTCTTGATTGGTGCCACTGCCTATCTTATTGCTTTTGGTATCATTCACTTGCTGGTGCCACGTATGGAGCCGGCTAAGTTTCCTGAAAAGGTATAAGTTTTTTCTACATTGATGTGTTTGCCGTTGTGATGGATCAGTGTAGTCAGTCCAGGCACCGGATTCTTTAAGAAATCTTAAAGAATCCGGATTATAGATGGGATGTTTTAGAATTATCAGGCTACCATTCTTTTCCTTATTTCCGCTACTAGCTTATCGCCTGACACTGGTTTCAAAAGCAGGCCATGTTCCGAATTTTCGATTACTTTGTTAAGTCCGTTGGGAGGTTGATACCCGGTACAGAATAAAACTGCCGGCATTTTGCAGTGTTCTAACATGCATATTTTCTCAATCTCATGAAACGCTGTTTGTCCGTCCATCACAGGCATGTGCAGATCCATAAGCAGTATCCCGTCATGTTCTTTTTTGAACAGATCAACGGCCTCGGCTCCGTTTTCTGCCAGGTCAACACGACACTCGGGGAGTTCGTATGTAATCAGCAGTTTAAAAACATCGCGCACTGTTTTCTGGTCGTCAACGACAAGAATTCGAGTCTTATCGCATTCGGTAATGCTTGCCTCTGCTGTGCTGACCACCATATCCGTATTTATGTATTCTTTCATTTTATTTACCCATATTTCTTCTTAGCATATGTAATACCATTGCTGTATTTAAAGTGTGTAGCCTTCTTTAATGTGTATAATCGCGTTGAGATTCGCGGGTTAAATAGAGTATGTGAAGAATTCGTTAAATTGTTATGAGGGTCATGGGCGGCCATATGGCCTGATGTTGTTTGTTTCGAGCCAGTATTTGCAAGCCAGGATATTGCGCGTATACTTTTGAAATAACCTTGATTGGATGTAGTATATCCGGCAACTTAATTTAACTTTTCTTACGAATATGGATATTGGAAATAATCATCTCACCAGCGGAAGCCTGATAAAAGGTGTTTTCAGCCTTGCTGCGCCTATGTTTGTCAGTGCAATCCTTCAAAATGTACAGAGTCTAATCGATCTTTTCTGGGTGGGGCGGCTTGGTTCGCAGGCTGTCGCTGCGCTTGGTATTGCAGTTACTATTCTCATGTTGTTGTTTCCAGTCGCCATGGGTATTTCTGCGGGTACTGTTGCTCTTGTTTCTCAATTTATTGGTGCTGGTAAACGTGAAGAAGCCTCGTGTGTTGCCGGCCAGTCTCTCGTATTAGGGTTGATAATGGGGTTGTTGGTAGGCCTTGTCGGTTGGCTTTTCGCAGACAGTCTTTGTCTCGCTCTTAGCGGCAATCCTGCCATGGCCAAACTGGGCGGCGATTACCTTAGGGTTTATTTCGTGGGCAGTTTTACCATCTTTGTTCTTATCATGGGTAACAGCGTTCTGCAGGGAGCTGGAAATACTGTCATTCCGATGATGGCCCTGCTTATTGCAAATATCCTGAACATTATTCTTGATCCTATCCTGATATTCGGATTGTTAGGGTTGCCGCGATTGGAGGTTCGCGGTGCTGCGCTGGCAACAGTAATATCAAATGTTGTTGCATCAGGACTTGTGGTGATTCTTCTTTCGCGAGGTGTCGGTCCGATCAAGGTTGGTATTAGCCAGTGGCGTTTGCGTTACGGGATGGCATTTGATATTCTTAGAATAGGGATTCCTGCCAGTGGCCAGTTATTTGCACGGACTCTCATGCAGATTGTGCTTATCAAGATTGTGGCTTTTTTCGGGACGGCTGCAATAGCGGCGTATAGTATTGGATTGCGTATCCACCAGATATCTCTTTTGCCTGCATTTGCCCTTGGCAACTCTGCGGCCACCATGATGGGGCAGAATCTGGGTGCTGGCAGACCAGCCAGAGCCAGAAAGGCTGCCTGGGTGGCTACCATGATTGATGCTGTGATTATGCTTGTTCTGACTGTTATTTTCGTAATGTTTGCACCTGCTTTGATAAAATTATTCGATAAGAACCCTGATGTGGTCCGTATGGGGAGCCACTACCTGTTGACTGTCTCTCCTTTCTATATCTTTACCGCTCTTGCTATCGTTCTTGGAAGGGCCTTGAGCGGTGCCGGCAGAACCATGGCGACAATGATTCTTACAATCATATCGCTCTGGGGTGTTCAAGTTCCTGTGGCTTTCATTCTGTCTCGTTTCTGTGATATGGGACCACAGGGTGTGTGGTGGGCTATAGCAATCGCCAACGCCGTACATGGCCTGCTTATTACCTGGTGGTTCGTGAAAGTCCGCAACAGTCTTTCTGCTATGACAGGTTCGCCCGTCATGGCTGAAGTTGAGGCGTGATCCTTGACCTTATTGCAGATGGAAATATGAGTACGCTGTAATCCTGTTGATCCCGCCTTTCTTGGCGGGATGCCCCTCGGCTTGTCGCGGGGAGCTTCACTTGTGCACGATGTGGCTATTGTTGGTTATGGCAGTGGTAGGACATACACCTTCACATGAAAGGCATTCTATACATTCAAGGTCGCGGCTAACCTTTTTGCCTGTTGTCGCGCAATTCTCAACCGGCACATTCATCGGGCATGATTTGTCGCACTTATGGCAGTGAATGCATTTATCGGCGCTGAGTTTCATGGAAAACAGGGAAAACTTGTTTGTTATGGCAACCATCGCTCCTATCGGGCATATAATTTTGCAAAAGTTTCTGTTGTTGCCCACGGCCAGGATAATAATCAGCACCAACACTAGAAAGCGCCAGTATCCGGCTGGGCCGATATTATATTCAGGAGAGAACAGCATGGCTGGTATCACCGACTCGATTGTTGCTGTCGGGCAATAACCACAGAAAAATCCAGGGACTTCTTTACCTGCAAAATATGCTACGGCCAGAACGGTTATGAAAAGAAATCCGTATTTCATCCACTGCGTCCATCGAGGCAAGTTGAACTTCGGGGATGGTATCTTGTACAGCAAGTCTTGGACAAAGCCGGCAGGGCATATCCATCCACAGAATAACCGGCCAACAAGTGCGCAGATGGTAAATATGGCAGCAATTATTATCCATTCCATACTGATAAGAGGTTCATGGAATTGGACCAGTTCGGAAAGCTTGTAGATGGGGCAGAGAGTCCAAGACAGTGGACATGCATTGCAGTGCATCACTGGAAGGCAAAATCCATAGGTTTCTGCGCCGCGCAAATTGGAATTCAGGACGACCAAGGAAATAGTCTGAACGAGCCGCTGTTTGAATTTCAGGCCTAGTGACATTGATGAATGCTATTGTTCTGAAGTCTGTGTCAGGGCTTTTTCATGTCGGCTGTCAACTTCTTTCCGAAGTTACCCTTGTTGCCGTACTTGACCCAGACAATAGCCGTATAAGTTCCTTCTTTTGCTACTTCACCGAAGTAGCCGCCAGTGCCTCCTCAAGACGGACACATTTTGTCGAGCGAAGCCGACTGTGTGTCCACCACCTTTCCATCGGAGTCCATTATGCATATCTTGGCAGTACCCCTTAAGAGTTTGCCTACGGTTCTACCATTGACTTGTTTAACATCCTCGAGAGAGCAGGTAATCCTTACAGGTATTTTCCCGGATTTTTCGTATTTCTTCTTTTCAAATGCGGTCTTGGGTTTGGCGGTTCCAAAGGTCGCGTAGAAAACAATTTTCTGGCCGGTCTTTTCGTCCGTGTATTCAGATTGAAGTTCCTCTATCTCTTTGTCTGAAAGCATCCCAGCTTTGGTGACTGTAGGAGCTTTGCTTGTACCATTGCCTGAAGATTCATTTTGGGCAAAAGAGTTGAGAGAGAACAGGAGCATTACAGACACCACAAGAGCCATAATCTTCATAACTTGCCCTCCGGAATTTGTAAAAGAATACATTAATTAGTATTTGTATGTCAACGGATGAATGCAAACGTTTGAGTCGAAATTCATAATGTCTTTGACTATGGGAGCGGGCCGGCACTATATAGTCCAGTAATTATCCATCAAAAGGGGGTGATACAATGGGTTCCTGCCTTTATAGATGCAAGTGAGGCGGAGATATGCAATGGCACGCCGTGTGCGTTGTCGCTCTTATCATAAATACGAACCGAATGTTCCCGTTGTATTACCGTTGCCTGCCTGAGTGGTTGTGACAGACTGGTCGCGATCTACAGCAAGCATATTACTGCTTTGATTCTACGGTATATCCAACGGTTAATTTGAAAGTTGGGCTATATAAATGAAGTCTATTACGGGTATTGGTTTAAAGGATGTCCAGGGCGTGTATAGTGGCGAAGAAGGGGAACTCTGGGAGCTTATCATGGGCGAGCAGATCCATATCGGTGGATTCAAGTCTTCCATGTCGTTAGCAGAGCGGGCTGGGATAGGTAAAGGAATGAAAGGTGTAGATTTTTGTTGCTGCAATGGTGCAGGAATGCGCTTCCTGACTCGATTCAGGGGCGTTGCCTACATGCGTGGCGTTGACGCGACAACAACTGTTGTTGAGCTTGGCAGACAGCGTTGTAAGGATGAAGGCCTCTCTGATAACATCGAGTTTACTCTGGCAGATGTCTGCAGTAGTGGCCTTCCGTCGTCATCTGCTGATTTTGTCTGGGGCGAAGATGCCTGGTGTTATGTCGAGGATAAAGTGAAGCTGATTGCCGAGGCTGCCAGGATTGTAAAGCCAACAGGGATAATTGCATTTACAGACTGGGTGGAAGGGGCAGCCGGACTGGATTCACAGGAAGCTGACCGTTTTATGAAATTCATGAAATTTCCAAACATCCAGGACATAAGTGGATACAACAGCCTTCTGAAGGCAAATAAGTGCAGGGTTGTGGTTGCCGAGGATACGAAGCAGTTTGCGCCTTACGTGGACCTGTACTTGAACATGCTGAACATGCAGTTGACGTACGATGCATTGCGAAAAATAGGGTTCAGCATGGATACTATGGGCATGTTGGCCGGAGAGATGGTTTTTATGCAGGGGTTGGCTCATGCCGGAAAGATTGCACAGGGTCGCTTTGTGGCCGTGAAAGAATAGGGGGAGAAATGCCTGCTTGTTGTTCTGATAAAACTAATGCCGAGAATTGTGATCCATGCAATCCGCCAGAGGTCTCCTGCCATAATGAGGGGGCTGTTGTTTCAGGGGGTGTAGGCGGCGATGTGATCTCGTGGTTCAGTGATATGGTTGACCACTGCTACGAATACGCATGTACCGAGAAGAAAAAAGGCAGAAAAATTGTCGGTATAATGTGTGAATATACTCCGCGCGAGCTGATCATGGCGGCAGGTGCCATTCCTGTTTCTCTATGTGGCGGATCAGGCGAAATGATTCCTGCCGCGGAACACGATCTTCCTGCAAATTTGTGTCCGCTTATAAAATCAACATACGGTTACAGCATGGAAAAGGCCAATCCGTTCCTGGAGATGGCAGATTTGCTTGTGGCGGAAACCACCTGTGACGGCAAAAAGAAAATGTATGAACTCCTCGCAAAGAGGCATCCAATGCATGTCTTGGAGCTTCCTCAAAAGCCTGATGACCCTGAGGCGTTTGAGCATTGGGTTTATGAACTGCAAATGCTGAGAAAAGAATTGTCTCGACGGTTCCAGGTTCAGATCACTGATGAGGCTCTTCGCGAAGCATGCAGGGAAATGAACAGGGAACGGAAATTAAGGCGTGACCTGGCAGCCTTAATGAAGGCTGATTCACCTCCAATGACAGGCCGAGAACTACTTGATTTGAAAAGCCTGATTTCATGTATACCTGCAGATTTTGAACAGTATGAGAAGGCCGTAAAGAACCTTCCGGGCCGGCAGATAACCCCTGCGACTGGTAAACGTGTCCGGGTTATGTTGACCGGAGTACCGTTACCACATAATGCTGAGCGGGTGATGGATATCATAGAAGATAACGGTGGAATTGTTGTTTGCCAGGAGAATTGTACCGGAATCAAGCCATTGATTGAGGATGTTGATTCAGAGGCCGAAGATCCCCTGCGTGCGCTGGCAGAAAAGTATTTCCATCTACCTTGTTCGGTTATGACCGAGAACCGGAAAAGGCTGGACTTGCTCAGGGATCTGGCTGTGGAATACAAAGCGGGTTGTGTGATCGAACTAATTTGGCAGGCTTGTATTACATATGAAGTTGAGTCATTCCATGTCAGGCAGATGGTGGAAAATGAAATGAAACTGCCATACCTGAGGATTGGGACAGATTACTCGCCTTCGGATTCGGCTCGCATTGCCATGAGAGTCCAGGCGCTGTTTGAGACAATACAGGGCAGGCGAAACAGGTAACCGGATGGGTTTGATTGCATACAGTTGCCCCTATGTTCCTGCTGAAATAATTGCCGCTTATGGTCTTACTCCAAGCCGTATACTACCATCTTCTGGAAGTTTTTCGGGGCCTGTAGGTGTGACGGCTGGAGTATGTCCTTACATGCGTGGTTTTATTAATTCCGCCTGTGCTTCAAGTGAAGTAGATGCAATTATACTGACCACGGTCTGTGACCAGATGAGGCGGGCAAAAGACTATCTGGACCAGCGGACTGACATACCATCTTTCATGTTGAATGTTCCTTCCACGTGGCAGACAGCGGAGGCCTTGAGATTGTACGTTTCTGAGATCAGGCGACTAGGACACTTTCTCGAGCGAATGGGTGGCCAGCCTCCAGAAGTTGATGCTATGTGGAGGATAATGGAGTCTTATGACAGGAAGAGGGGAAAATTGCGCAGTTTGAAGGGTGTTTTACCGGCAATTGAGTATTCCTTGGCCATTGCAAAATTCAACAAGTCGGGGAGAATAGCTGATACAGGTGTTAATGTTCCGTTTACGGGGAAAGGTATTCCTCTGGCTTTAATTGGTGGGCCAATGACGATGATGGATTTTCAGTTAGTCGAGATGGTTAGGGAATATGGTGGTGACATCGTTCTTGATGGAACTGAATCGGGAGAACGCACAATGCCTGCGCGCTTCAATTTCCGGCATTCAATTCATGACGATCCAATTGAGGAATTAGCTGAATGCTATTTCGGGTACATACCTGGCGTCTTTCGCAGACCGAACAGCGAATTATATAGATGGTTGATGCGTGAGCTCGATTCCCTCAAAATTCTTGGGGTGATCCTTATACGTCATACCTGGTGTGATAAATGGCATGCCGAGGTTTGCAGACTCAAGGAATGGTTGAAGGTCCCGTTACTGGATATCGAAATTGATGGTGAGTCTTTGATAGTCCGTAACTCCTGCAGAATACAGGCATTTATCGAGGCACTTTCATGAATTTGGATCCAGCACAGATTACTCTTGTCGAATGGGGGCGTCGTTTTGGTGAGCTGAAACAATCGGGTCTTCCTGAACCTTCTTATGGCGGACCACTTGAAAGACATTTACTTGATGGCGATTTTCGACTCGCGAAACTGAAATTCGACAATTCTCAAGCTGCGCTGAATTTGTGGAATTTTCTTTTGACTGAAGAGGATCGTCTCTATGCGGACCGCCTGGTTGGGCGAAAGATTATTGGGACTATGAAAGATCTGGGCACCATACCAGTAATGGCGTATTCGTTGCCGGATGTAACTGCTTTTTATCCGGACGGGACGTGGTGGGCCCCGTGTGTTATGGAATTAAGCTCCGGGGTTCTTGCCGTTGCTGATTCATTGGGCCTGGATGAATCGTTCTGTCCTGTCCGTGCCATGCTTGGTGCTTTTGTATCTAAAGCTCATTTCCCTAATCCTGATCTTCTGGTATGCAGTGTCGGCGCAACATGTGATGATTTCTCTGCGATTGCCCAGCGTTTGAATGGCATTGGTTACCCAATTCTCTGGTGGGAAATCCTCCATAGGCGAAAACCCGAGTCAGGAGATGTCCCTGTACAACTTCCTGGTGGCTTTCAGTGTACTGCTGATCAGGTGCTATTTGTTGAAAATGAGCTTTTACGGGTTAAGAAGGCTATTGAGTCACTCGCAGGGGTTGCTATCACCAATGATAAACTGACTGATGGAATCAGGGCCGCCAACGAAGTAAGGGCGATTCTGAGAGAGTTGAGGCGTATGGTCTTTACTGCAGATGTCTGCCCTTTACCGGCGCTGGAAATGCTGGTGGCAGAGATGCTGGTAATTCATTTCTGCTCTGACAGAAAAGAAAGTGTAATTGTTCTTTCCGGACTGCTGGCAGAAGTGCGGAGGCGGATTTTGCTGGGTAGAGGTTTGTTTGGCAGCGATGCTGTGCGAGTTTTTTGGGTAAATCCTGTTGCTGATCTGAGGGTAATGAATTTACTTGAAGAATGTGGTGGACGGATTTGCGGGACTGATTATCTTTTCTGTCATGCTTTTGATGCGATACCTGAGGATGTTGAGCCGATGAAGGCTCTGGCCATGATGGCCCTGGCAGATCCGATGGTCGGATCTGCTGGAGACAGGTCTCAAAGGATATGCAATGATATTAAATATTTCGGTGCGGAGGCTGTTGTTATATCCCGTATACCAGGGGCGAGTCATTGTGCCACGGAGGGGCCAATAATAGCTGATACTGTCAGAGAGCAGCTTGGACTTCCTGTGGTTGAAATAGAGGTGCCGCCGCTTGCTGATGCAATGCTTCCTGCACTTAATACGCGGTTAACAGCGTTGATCGAAACGGTGAAGGCTGGCAGGATTCAGGTATGAGGATTTCTCAATTTGGCAGAGGTGTGTTCTGGCTTGTTTTTAATGAGACAGGAGAAGCGGATCAATGATATTTGCAGGCATAGATGCAGGTTCGAGAACAGTCAAAGCTGTATTGTTTGATGCCGATGGGATGAAAATTATTGGTTCCGGTATAAAGGACCAGGGTGTCAGGCAATCAGACTTGGCTGATTCCCTGCTGAATGATGTAATCGCGAAAGCCGGCAAGTCTCGGAAGGATATTTGCCGGGTTGTTGCCACCGGATATGGGCGTAACTCCATTGAATTAGCTGATACAACAATCACGGAAATTACCTGTCACGCCTGCGGCGTGAGTCATTGGATGCCTGAAGCAAGGACCGTGGTTGATATCGGCGGTCAGGATAGCAAGGTGCTCAGGTTAGAGGTTGGGGGGCGTGTCCGTGATTTTGTGATGAACGATCGTTGTGCTGCCGGGACCGGCCGGTTCTTGGAAGTAGTTGCCTCAAGACTGGGTGTTCGGCTTGGAGATTTGGGCGAGATGTCCGTTCGGTCGGATAAGGCAGCTGCTATCAGCAGCATGTGCGTTGTATTTGCGGAAACAGAAATAATAGGGCTGATGGCTTCAGGTGAAACACCTGAAAATATAGTTGCTGGTGTCCAGATGTCAATTACGTCGCGGATATCTTCAATGGCAGGCCGAGATATTGTTGAGCCTGTTATTTTTACAGGCGGGGTCGCTCTGATCCCAGGGATGGATAAGGCCCTGGAAAAAGCTATCGATCGCAAGGTTGTTATTTCGCGAGAGCCGCAGTTGACTGGTGCGCTAGGGGCTGCAATACTTGCAGCTCGAAATGCAGATGGCATCTAAATGGAGGGTATAAGGATGAAGAGAGCAGTGTTGGTAACATTAATAGGATTATTGTGCGTTGGGATTGTTTCTGCGGCTGATGTACCTGCCAAAAAGAAAATAGTTTTTATTCATGGACCTGAGAGCCATGGATATGGAGGACATGCATACGGGCCTGCTTTCAGAATGCTTGCCCGAATGCTGAATGCCGGTGTTCCCGATCTGGAATGTGTGATCCTTTCCAGCGACAAGGATCTTTCTTCTATTGATACAGCTGATGCAATCGTTCTAGGTAGCGACGGCGGAGCTTTGGTGAAGTCCCTTGGAGATCGGCTCGAACCCCTGATGCAGAAAGGAGTAGGGCTTGCATGTATTCATTACACTGTTGATCCCACTGATAAGAAAGCCATTGACCGATTGATTGCATGGATCGGTGGATCGTATGTTCAGCATTGGTCTGTCAATCCACACTGGGAAGCGGATTTTAAATCCTTTCCCGATCACCCTGTTTCACGCGGGCTCAAACCGTTTAAGTGTGCTGATGAGTGGTATTATCACATGAAATTTGTTGATGATATGAAAGGAATTACACCTATCCTTGCAGCAGTTCCACCGGAGCGAACAAGGCAGGGTAAAGATGGTCCGCACAGCGGCAATCCTGAAGTGAGAAAGCGGACAGGGATGGCCGAAGTAATAGGCTGGACTTATGAGCGTTCCAACGGTGGGCGTGGTTGGGGGTTCACAGGCATGCATGAGCATTGGAATTGGGCTCAGGACAGTTTCCGCAAGTCAGTGCTTAATGCCATTGTGTGGATTGCCAAGCTTGAAGTGCCCAAGGATGGGGTTCCATCAAAGACGCCAACGCTGGAAGAAATGCAGGCTGATTTGGCTAAGCCGGTGCCGGAAAATTTTAATGCCAGGGCGATTCAGGATAAGATTTCCAAAATGAATCAGTAATGTTAGATCGAATGCATGTGACAGATGGTATGCTCTGAATTGCAACAACCGCTCTAGCGCTTAGCTTTAAGTATTCTTGTGTATGAGATATCCTGTGGTGCGATAATGTTTACACGGAAAACAGAATCTCCGGCTGTAAACTCTTCGCCGTCTTTGAGTTTAGCCTTTTCCACTTTTTTACCGTTCACAATCACGCCGTTTGTGCTGTTTAGATCTTCAAGTATGACTGTGGAACCGTGAATACTGATCATTGCGTGTTTGCGTGAAAGGGATGGGTTTTCTATCTGCATATCGCTACCCTCGCCGCGACCGATTACAAGGACTTGCTGGAACTCGTTCACCATACCTTTGCCGGGTCCATCGAGAATCGTAAGTATTACCATATTCGTAACCTCCGTTGTCTGTAATAATCTAGCATTGTAATGAATTGTGTCAAAGCTGTTTCTTTATTAAAGGTGAGTTCGCGCCAGTCTGCGAGGATGGAATATAACAAATGGCGGGAGTGAGTGGGAATCGAACCCAACCGGGACCGTTTAAAGCCCCACACTGGATTTGAAGTCCAGGAGGCCCACCAGGTACCTTTTCACTCCCATAATTACACCGATACCGTATCATTATTGACTTTGCCTGCACAATCTTATATCGAGTATCTGCCATGTCTTTACCGGTCAAAGATAAACTGCGAAAGATACCATCTGTTGATGCTGTACTCCAGCTGTCGCAGGCTTTTCCGCTCGTAGAATCTTATGGCCATACAATGGTTGCCGACACAATCAGGAAAATACTCGATGAACTTCGAAATTTAATTTTAAAGGGTGATGATTTGAAACCCACGGATTTGACGGTTGACGTTGTCCTGGATAGAGCCGCTCTGTTACTATCGGTCCTGCAGCGCTCAGGTATGAAACGTGCCGTAAATGCCACTGGTATTATCCTTCATACGGGGTTGGGCAGGGCAGTAATGCCGGAGTCGGTAAGGACTCCGCTTCTCGATGCAATTGGTTATTGCAATGTACAGATGGATCTGGAAACCGGTGACAGGATCCGTCGCGAAAGTTGTATTCTGGATCTTGTCCGGGAGTTGACAGGTGCTGAAGATGCCGTTCTTGTGAATAATAATGCCGGTGCCACGTTGCTTGTTCTCAGGGCTCTCGCAAAAGATAAGGAGGTTGTCATATCGCGTGGTGAATTGATCGAGATCGGTGGTTCTTTCCGCCTGCCTGATGTCATGGCTGAGAGTGGCGCAATTTTGAGAGAAATAGGCACTACAAACAAGACACATGCCAAAGATTATGAAGCCGCGATATGCGCGAAGACCGGCATGTTGATGAAAGCACATAAGAGTAATTTTAATATCGTTGGTTTTACGCAGGAAGTTGGAATCGATAAAATCGCCGAGATTGGACGGAAACACGGAATTATCGTAGTTGATGACCTCGGTTGTGGTGCTTTGATTCCTTTGGAACTGTTTGGTCTTCCTCATGAGGTTACTGTCAGGGAAAGCCTTTCCGCTGGTGCAGATATAGCACTGTTCAGTACGGATAAATTGATCGGCGGGCCGCAGGGTGGTCTGATCGTGGGTTGTAAAGATCTTATTGAAAAAATCCGTAAGCAACCTCTTTACAGGGCGCTCAGGGTTTGCAAGATGACTCTGGCTGCGCTTGAAGCTACTCTAAAATTATTCAAGTCGCCTGAACTTCTAGCCAAAAAACATCCGATTTATTGCATGCTTGGTAAATCTTTGTCAGAAATTGAGATGCAGGCAGTTCAACTGTCGAAGCAGATCCAGACGTTAAAGCCTGATCTCAAGGTTTCTGTGATAAAAACGATAACTTATTTGGGCGGAGGATCTTTGCCCGGTTCTGAATTACCTTCTTTCGCTGTTAGTATCGCTTCAAAGAAGATATCTGCGGAAATGTTGTCTAAAATATTCCGCAGGGCGGCTGTACCTGTCGTGCCGCATATAAAAGATGATGAGGTGATTCTGGATATGCGTACGGTGTTTCCTGAAGATGTCCATTATATTCTCGAGGCAGTGAATTGAATAATTATGGCGAACACTTGTTGTAATTCTCTAAAAGTATTGGACAGTTCTCAACAGACCGTAACCCTTACTGTCGGGACTGCCGGACATATCGATCATGGCAAAACGGCCATTGTAAAACTACTTACCGGATGTGACTGTGACACCCTGCCTGAAGAAAAGGCGAGGGGAATGACCATTGATCTCGGGTTTGCCACATGTATATTGCCCAACAACCGACGTGTTGGAATTGTGGATGTGCCTGGGCATGAGCGATTCATTCACAACATGGTTGCCGGTGCTAGCGGGATAGATGCAGTGATGCTGGTTGTTGCGGCGGATGATGGGATCATGCCTCAGACCTTGGAACATTTTCATATTGTCCGATTGCTGGGAATACGATCTGGCATGATCATTATTACGAAGATTGACATTGTCCCGACAGAGAGGGTCATCGAGGTTTCTGAAGCTGTTAAGAATCTTGTGAAAGGCAGTTTTCTTGAAGGGGCTCCTGTTGTTCCGGTTTCATCAAAGACCGCAGCAGGTTTCGATGCTTTCTATAGCGCATTTGTGGCGACAGTCGATAAGACCGCTGAGCACAGATCTGATGGTCCGTTTCTTATGCATGTGGAACGATCATTTGTCCTGAAGGGCAGGGGAACGATTGTGTCAGGAATTCCTCGTTCGGGGGCGGTGAAACAGGGAGACGTACTGGAAATTCTTCCTTCCGGAAAGAAAAGCAAGGTGAAGGGTGTTCAGGTTTATGGACAGAATGCAGGACAGGGCAGGGCTGGGGAGTGTGTTGCTCTTAATATGGCGGATATGGAAATAAGTGAAGCTGTGCGTGGTTCTGTCCTGTCTTCGCCCGGTTATTTTACGCCGGCAAGGTTTATTAATGCTAAGTTTCACATGATTGCGGGACTCGACAAGCCTCTTAAACCAAGGACAGCGATAAGATTTCATGTTGGCACTGCTGATGTTACCGGTTACCTGGTGTTGCCCGATGTCGCGTCATTGAGGGCTGGCATGGATGTTTATGTCCAGATTCAGCTTAACGAACCTGTTGTTGCCGCGCCTGGCGATTTCTTTGTTGTACGGATGCTGAGCCCGGCCTGTACACTTGGAGGCGGATATGTTTTGGAACCTGAGAAGAAAAGGTTACGTCGTTCAAAAAGCGAAGATTGGATCGCAACCTGTTCGGAGCGTGAGGACGCATTCAAGAATCCTGTTTCAGCTATCCTGTATGTACTTAAAAACTCTGGATCAAGGCCGATGCCTTTGGCTGAGCTTTCCAAACTCTCGTTGGTTAATAATGTGGCGGCCAAAACACACCTTTCTGCCATGTGTGAGCAGGGGTTGATCCTTGAGTTCTCGGGTGACCGATTTGTTTGTGCTGACTTTGTGAAAGTTGTTGAGAAGGAAATTCTGGATTCGCTTTCCAGGTTACACTTATTGCATCGAATGAATCTTGGTTTTGAGAAGAAGGATTTATTCAAGGAACTGAAGACGGATCATGATATGGTTGAACGCGTCATGGCCGGCTTGATTGAGGAAGGAAAAGTCAAGTTGACTGAGCGCGGTTACCAGGTGCCTGGCCTGGCCCCTCATCTTTCCCAAAACCAGGAGGCTCTGGCTGCGAAGATCAGGGATGTTTACAGAAAGACCGGTTTTGCTTCTCCAAGGTTTGACGAATTACCAGCCATTGCAGGTGCCCCGGCTCCTGTGATTAAACCTGTCCTGGACTTCCTTGTACAGACTGGTGACCTGGTGATAATCTGCGATAACGTTGTTCTGGGCAGGAATGGGCTCGAAGAATCAAAGCAGAAACTGGTTGAGTACATTACGAAGAATGGCTCAATAGAATCGGGAGTGTTCAAGGAAGTTCTCGGTACGACCAGGAAATATTCCATCCCATTGCTTGAATACTGGGATTCAAAAGGACTGACGAGGAGAGTCGGGAACTTGAGGTATTTACGCGAAGTGAAAAGTGCCTGAAGCAGAAAAATGCAGAGTCCATGGGGATTGTGATGCGGTTGTTTGTTTAACTGGTGAATTTATGGATGCTAAGGAAAAGCGAAAAAGGGTGATGGCGAGGTCAATTAAGCTTGGGCATTGCGTGTGCGATCCTCGGAAACCATGTCCTTGTACTCTTTTCCAGGAAAAGAATGTATGTACCTGTGCCGGAGAGAAGGTTCCCCTTGAAACGGCCGGTAAACCGGTCAGGCTTACTGAACATATTCGCAGTGCTGGCTGTGCAAGCAAGATAGGACAGAAAGATCTCCACGAGGTACTGAAGAGTCTGCCTGTGGTGGAAGATCCGCGTCTGCTGGTCGGAATGGCCACAGCTGACGATGCTGGGGTTTTTAAACTGACTGATGATGTCACGATTGTGCAGACAGTAGATGTCTTTACGCCTGGCGTTGATGATCCGTATCTCTTCGGTAAGATAGCAGCATGTAATTCGTTGAGCGATGTGTATGCGATGGGTGGAAAACCGATAACGGCATTGTCTATTATAGGTTTCCCGATAGAGTCTCTCCCTTCTTCCGCGATGACGGATATTATCCGCGGCGGAATGGATGTTCTTAAAGAGGCTGGCACGATTCTGCTGGGTGGTCACAGTATTAATGACGAAGAAATAAAGTTCGGATTTGCTGTGACAGGCCTAATCAGCGGCAGGGGAATTGTTACAAATGCTGGTGCCGAGCCTGGTAATGTTCTGGTGCTAACGAAGCCGCTGGGAACAGGCATTATTTCTCTGTCTAACCAGATCGGGCGAGCCCCTGATGGCTCCATGGAAGCTGCAACTTTGTCAATGACCACATTGAACCGTAAGGCGGCTGAAGTAATGGTCAAATACGGGGCGAAGGCATGTACTGACGTGACGGGGTTTGGTTTGTTGGGGCACCTCTCGCAGTTAGTGGCAGAAAGCAAGGTTACAGCTGAGATATGGTTCGACAGGTTGCCGCTGTTTCCGGGTGTACTCGAGTGTGCGCAGAAGGGGATATATTCAGGCGCAAATGAGCGGAATGCCGATTACAGTGCGCAAAGGGTCGATTTTGACAAGGCGATTACCGAGGAAATGAAAGCTGTCCTTTTCGATGCCCAGACTTCAGGTGGGCTGTTGATAGCGTTGCCTGCCGACAAGGTGGAGAATACTGTCAGGGAAATGCAAAAAGCCGGAGTATTGTGCAGTGCGGTTATCGGTCGGATAACCGAAAGGTCGGAAGGCAAAATAAACGTTCTGGTTTGTGGTGATCAAAGAAATATTCCTGTGATTTCAAAGACTGAAAGGGAACAGAAGATGAGCGCAAAAGAAAGCAAAGCTGAAAGCGAATGCTGTGCACATGGTTCAGGTGGTACAGATAAGGCGATGAAAATGTTCCAGGATTTTATGGGTTCTGCGATGGCGCCTGGTGCCATTGACGTGGTTAGCAAGGAACTGATGGCTGTTGCGCTTGGGCTTGCGGTTCATTGTGTTCCCTGTTCCCGTATCCACATAAAGAAATCTCTTGAAATGGGTATAGGGAAGGAAGAACTCGAGGAGGCGGCCGCACTTGCCGTTGCTTTTGCCGGTTGCCGCGCACTGATGTTGTGGAACGAGTTAAAGAATGACTTGAAGATTAATTGATCTTTGATCGGGGCATGGCTTGACCGAGGAGTTCCTTTTTCATTTCTGTGTACTTGCGTGTATAGCGTATACCCATTTGGGATTCACGGTGGTCGAAGCCGAATGCGCGTTTCTTTATGGCCAGCACTGGCGGGGCTTGAATACGCTTTGCAAGACCCATCCCCTGATACTGTCCCCACCAGCGTTCAAGGTCTGTCACAAATTCAGACGCATCCATGAATAGATTTGAGATCTTGCCTTCCTTATATCCAAGTTTTTCTTCAAGTTGGCCGTCTATATACCAGGCAAGAATTTCTTCTGGTGTTGTCCTGTTCCAGGATTCAACCCAGCTCTTGAACAGCAGATCATGATATGGGTAGATTATTGGATCACCCTGACCTCTATCAACATTCTGTGTGCTGCTCAGCTCTGCTGAAGGCTTAACATCAAAAATACCCTGCGGAATTACCTTCGAATGGAAAATATTTTCATTCAAGTAAGCGGCCAGCTGATATATTTCGGTTTTCCATAGATCGGCCAGATTGGCCAGATATCCTGACAAGTCACCGTAAAGGGTGGAATAACCGACTGTTGTCTCCGATTTGTTGGCATTACATGTGAAGACACCACCAAATGCAGCAGAAATTGCAGCAAGAATTCTTGAAGACCTGTCGCGTGCCTGAACATTCTCAAGCATGAGCTGGCTTAGGCCAAGTCCCTGGTGAATACCATTTGCAGTGTTACTGATTGTCCTGCCGTTAATTTGGCCAATTGTTAACCTTACACTGTCATCAATAGGTACTTCCGTATAGAAACAATGAAGATTATCGGCAAGTTCTTTTGCCAGGTTTTTTGTTGTCTGTGAGTTGAATTTTCCGGGCATATTGACGAGAAGTAGATCTTTTGGGTGCAGAATGTGACGGTAAATGGCGGCAGCAACGGCTGAGTCTATCCCGCCGGACACACCTATAGTTATGCGGGTTATACCGCATAATTCCATGAATTTGCGTGTCCCGAAGTCTAAGGCCCTGTAAATCTCGGCGATACTGTCTTCCTTGAACTGAATTGGATCACCGAATTGTTCGCCATTCAGTGGAATATCGTATGTAAGTGTTTCCTCTTCGAAAGGTGGGCTGCAGACAATCTGATTACCATGGCTGTCGTAGATGCAGGATGAGCCGTCGAATGTAAATACCGTTTTTCCGTTGTTCTGGATCCCGACGTTGTTCACGTAAGCAAGGGGTACCTTAAGTTGTGTTGCTTTTCCTGAGAATACCTTATTTCTTTTCAAGTTCTTATTCACTGTGAACGGTGAACAGCTGATATTTACAAATAGATCCACATTCTTACCTGCAAGGACGTTCAAGGGCGAAAAACTGTAGTCAATGTCCCATGCGTCCTCGCAGAGGGCACAGCCAAGGTTTAATTTGCTTGTCTTTACAGGTGACGTCAGTTTGTCGATGGAGGTGTTCAGTTCTAATGCTAGTTTGCGAAGATCGAAGAAATGGCGGCTATCATCGAATTCCCGGTAGTTGGGAAGGAGCGCCTTGATTACGAAGTTATAAGGGCTGTTGTCCGGGGCTATGAATTTTCCATTTTCGGCCACGAACAAAGAGTTGTATTTCCTGGTACGACCGTCCTCATTTTTTTTCTGCCAGTCTATACCAACACTTCCAAAAACAATAATAAGGTCCCTGGAAGCAGTTCGTATTTCGTTGCAGCATTCTTCACATTCCCTGAGAAATGCCTCGTGCTCCCATTCATCACCAATCAAGTAACCCGGAATTGCCATTTCGGGAAAAATAACTAGTTCAATTCCATCGATGCGTGCATTTTCGATGGATTTGAGCATGGATGTGACATTTTCCGCTGGCCTGCCGGGCTTTATCTCCATCTGTATTAAACAAGTTCTTATGCTATTTTGCTTCATTTATTTCATTCAGGCCAAATATTTTTCCGTCAGGAGATGTTATCCAATCATGAGGTTTTTGGCTGCTCTTTGGCCGTTTCCCCCATTACAGCTGCTACCTTCTCTGGTTTCTTGCCCCATCTCTCTTCTTCGATTTTTTTGAGCCTTTTCAGGAACAACGTCAATATTAAAACCATTGCTCCTCCGACCACGAGACAGGCCGTTATCATTATGATGTTACTTAGCATCTTTGGCGGGAATTATATGGTTTAATCCCGATCCAAACAATACCAAACCGCGTCCTTTCTATCCAGCATGGCAGGAGGGTAGGGGAAAACCTGACGGGTGATGTAGGGAATTTCCTTAATGAAAAATCAGGGTCTTACCCTGATACCTTTATTTCCATTCTTCGTATACCATGGTTTCATCCTCCTTCGCAGGAGACCCCGGACTTTGAGTCCGTGGGATGAATGCAGATTTTGCTACGGCGGATTCCGCGAAGAAACTGCGGGCTTCAGCCCGCAGAGCTTCATTTTTTACAGAGGGAATAAGGGATGAAATATTTTTGTTGTATTCTTGCAATGCTTTATATGAATTTTTATTTATATGGAAGCGAGATGTCCGTTACGCAGCTGAATGTTGTCTACGAGGAGAAATTTAATAGTTTCACTGGGACTCTGGACGCATTGCCTGATGGTTTTTGGGTGTCAATTGATGGAACAAATCTTGTTGTAACAACAAATGATTTCCGTGGTGTGAGTGACGGTGGAGAGGTCACTGGGGGCTGTTATGCGTGGGATACCGGTGAAGGTAATTTAGCTCTTGGTTGTCAGCCGACAGAAGCTAAATTCTCGCCCGGCTTCTTTCTCCTAAGTGTTTTGAATTTAACAGGGGTGGGGGTCAATGAAATATCTGTTTCGTATGATGTCGTTTGTCTGAACAATGCTGACAGATCATCCAGCATGTCATTTGAGTTTAGCCTTGATGGCGTTTCTTTTCAGAGGATCGATGCGATGACATTTGTTTCTCCTGCAGAACAGGAACGTTCGACTGCATGGTTCTTTACCCCTTATGCATGTAACATCAGTTTTCCGGAAAAGCTTACGGGAGGTGCGCAGATCTGGTTGCGCTGGTATCTGGATGATGCCGGCGGTTCAGCTTCGCGCGACGAGTATGGGATAGATAACTTCAGAATTATCTTCCATTATCGTGCAGGAACAGTGATCTCAATTTATTAATCCCTTGATTGCAGTGTATCCAGCCCGGCTTTATTTATCGGACATGCTGCCTGGGTTCATGTTGCTAATTCTGTTCAACATTCGGATAACGACGCGTCCGACAGTTTGGAGACTATCAGCAGTTATTTTGTCGATTGTATCTTTTGTGGTATGCCAGTAATCGTTTCTGCCAGATTCCGAGCCATAATCGAAATCAATAATATCAATCGACGGCATCCCGGCCTGCAGGAATGGGACATGATCGTCGAGAACATAATTGTTGTTCATTGAGAATTTAAGTCGCACGTTTTCCTCTCTGGCACTGTCAAAAAGTATGGATGTTAACTGGCGTGAGCTGTTGCGAGGGATCCCGACGTTAAGATTCGCATCGCCAATCATATCCATAAGAATCACAGCTATTACTTTTTGAGCTCTTGCGTTCTGTACAAGGGTGCGGGCGAGCCGCCGACTGCCGTGCAGGCCGTCGGCGGGGGAGTATTCCTTGAGGCATTCTTCTCCGTCGAGAAATGCGAATAGTATTGTGGCGCCAGATGGCTTGGTTTGTTTTAGTAATCTCGCAAGCTCAAGAAGCAGGCCGGTACTCGACCCGGAATCATTTGCACCGTTGAAGTCGGCAGAAATGCCGGACTTGGTGTCGTAATGAGAAAGCAGGATAATCACGGAATCCTTGGGCCCTTGCAGTTCTCCAAGAACATTACGGAATGTTTTTCTGCCTTCGGGCGTCTGGTCGCTAAATTCGTCAATGATCGGTTCGATGCCGAAATCTTTCAGGCGGCCGGCAATATATTTTGCGGCAGATTTGGCTCCTTCAGTCCCTGCCGGGCGCGGTCCTACGGTAAGGAACTTTGACATTTCTTCAAAGGCTTTCAGGCCATCCAGTTTTCCAGGATCCGGCATCGGACTGCTTGGGAGCTGCTGCGACGGCTTGTCCGGTTTGATTTTCTTTACGATTGCGGTTGTTTCTTCCGGGAATGCGATTATGAAAGAAATTATGACTGTTATGATGAGAAGCAGTGAGAAAACGAGCATGGAACGGGGCTGGGTCTTTCCTGACTGCCTTATTATCCATTTCAGGCTGAGTGTCATTCTTCGGCTATTCCCAGCACGTCCAGTATTCTGTTTAGGTCTTCCGTGGAATAGAAATCGATTTCCAGTATGCCGCGTTGTTTCTTGCCATTGGCCAGGGTTTTGCAGGGTGTTATTCTTATGCTGGTCCCGAAATGTTTATGGAGTCTGTCAGAGAGGTATGCCAGATGAGTTTCGGGAATGTCGGTTTTCATTGCGCGAGGTTTTCGAGGCACACGACGCAACTTCTGGACTATTTTTTCCAGGTTTCTGACAGAAAGATTTTCTTTAATGGTTCGCTTTGCAAGGCTGGTCTGTTCATCCTTTATTTCGATTCCGGCAAGAAGTTTTGCATGGCCGGCAGAAATCTGGTTTGTTGCAATCAACTGCTTTACTTCGGCAGGTAGAGCCATGATACGCATTATGTTTGCAACGGAAGCTCGGGCTTTTCCGACACGCGCGGCCACCTGTTCCTGGGTGAGGTTGAATTTGCTGGACAGAACTTCGTATCCTTCGGCTTCTTCCAGAATGTTCAGATCCTCTCTCTGCAGATTCTCGACCAGGGCAACTTCAAGGGAATCATTGTCTGAAGCTTCCATTATTATTACCGGAACCTCGGAAAGCCCTGCGGCTGCTGACGCCCTCAGTCGTCGTTCTCCTGCTATCAATTCATATCCATCGCCAAACGGCCTGACCAATAATGGCTGGAGCACTCCTCGCTTCTTTATTGATTCAGTGAGATCTGTCATTGCCTCTTCGGGGAACGTACGTCTGGGCTGGAATGGATTTTTCCTGATTTTCTGGAGAGGGACTTTGTTGACCCCGCCTGCCTGTTTTTTTGCTGCTGCAATCAATGGTGGCGTTGTTGTAATACCTGCCGGGGTTGACCCGTTGCTAATCAGGGCTCCAAGGCCCCTCCCAAGTCCATGCTTTATTGACATCTTTTTACCTCATTGATTGTTCGTTACAACTTTCGGTTCGGACTGATCTGCAGGCTTGCTGTTACCGCCTATTCCAATGACGACCTTGGCTGCCAGTCCGCCGCCATCTTCAACAACAAGGTGCGGAGTGTGGAGTTCACCATCCAGGATACCGCCGCACTTGATCCTGACCATTCCATCGGCAAATATCCGTGCTTTCAATTTTCCTTCAAGATCCAGGTCCCTGCATGATATGGTGGAAGAAATCTCGAATTCTCCGCCTTTCCTGATACACAGGTCCTTCATTCTTGTTTTTGCCATATTTACCCGTGCACCCTTGCAAAGTTCAAGTCTTCGTCCCGCCCTGATAACACCGTTCTCGGCATTTCCGGCCAGGATAATATCACGGGCTCTTATTTCCGCACCATTCAGGACGGCTCCTTCTTTCAGTTCCACGGTTCCAATCGACCTGATTGGCTCTGTCCATTCGCCATTGATTGTCTGGTCATAAACCTTCAGGTTCTTATGGCATTTGGGGCACATTGTATCCTGAATGCGGCCGGACACCATAAAAAAATAATCACATTCGTAGCATGTGATTTCGTGTTTCTTGGGAATGACCGTGTGGTCAATGCGGGCGCCGGTTTTTTTTTCCGTGGGGCTGTCTTTTGGTTGATCAGCTTTTTTTGCGGATTGTTTTGATGCCTCTGATTCGGTACGTCGATGTACACGTCGGATCGCACGCACCGAATTGTAACCGTCAATTACAATGGGGTGCTCGTCGAAGTCCTCCATTGAGAATCTCTCCGGAATTTATGAGGTAAAGCGACGGCTGAGGGGTTACCTCTTGCCAAAAAAGCCGCCTGCCTTGCTTTTTACCTCTTCCTTGACATTCTTTCTGATTTCCTCTCTGAGCGCATGAACGTCAGGGTCCACCTGTTCAACATCCATATTTTCAGAAGGCACTACTTCGCTTGAGGTATCGCCGGAATCAGGGGAGTATCCCCTTGGTATGTTTACGCCCGATGGATTGACTTCCGACTTGCCTACAAATGTTACTCCGTCTTCTACGGTGAGGCGCTTGGAACGTATGTCTCCGTTGACATATGCGGAAGTTTTAAGATCGATCTTGTCCTTTGCTGTGACGTTCCCGTTTATCTGGCCGAGAACTGTCACGCAGTTGACTGTGATATTGCCTTTTATGTTTGCTGTGCTGCCAATAAGGGCATCACCGATACAGTTGAGATCACCGTTTAGTTTGCCGTCGATCTGGATGTTGCTTTCGCATTTTATGGTGCCGGTGATCTCAATATCTTCAGCTATAATTGTTTTTGCTGTTTCATTCTCTTCCATGGTAATACCCCCTGTATACTTTCCAGGATTGACAGTCCTTTTGGAACGTATTCGTTCCTGACCTTGTTTAGAATATTACGGATAGATGCCCGGCTTGTCGAGGCCATTTGTTTCTGGTAAACCGAATAGAAGGTTCATGTTCTGCAGAGCTGAACCGGCCTGACCTTTAACAAGATTGTCGATATACGAGACAATTCTCAGCCTGCTGGTTCGTTCGTCGACGCTGACTACCAGGTTGCAGTAATTTGTTCCACGTACGTGGGGAGACCCTATCGGAGCACTGCTTTCGAAAACTCTGACAAACTTATCATACTTATAGGAGTCGCGATAGATATCCAGTACCTGTGCTTCAGTCATCTTGTTCTTCAGAGTTCCGTACAGAGTGGACATGATGCCCCTGCATAGAGGAATGACCTGGGCTGTGAATGTGACCTTAATTTCGTGTCCGGCCTGTTTACCCAATTCCCTCTCGATTTCACAAACGTGCTGGTGACCGGCCAGTTTATAGGCGTTCATATGTTCGTACCTGGCGGGGTAGTGAAATGTCGGGCTTGGTTTTTTCCCTGCGCCGGAAACACCAGTCTTGCAGTCACAGATGATGGAGTTCTGTTCCAAGAGTCCATTCTTGACGGCAGGAGAGAGTCCGAGAATGCAACTTACGGCGAAACATCCAGGATTGCCGATTACTTTTGTGTCTTTCTTAATTTCTTTACGGTGCAATTCCGCAAGCCCGTAGATTGACTGAGGAAGCAGGTCGGGCGAAGCATGCTCGGTGTTTCTTCCGATCCTTCGCGCGTACTCGGCATAATCTTCCTTTGAGTTGAACCTGAAATCACCGCTGTAGTCCACGATCTTTGCACCCTTGGCAATCTCTGCCGGAGCGAGTTTCATTCCGACGCCATCAGGCGTTGCCATGAAAACCACGTCGACTGGTTCCTGTGCCTTGGGGTCGTCCGGGGCTACAATCACCATGTCGCAGAAACCAGTGAAGTGGGGATAAATTTTGCTTATAGGCATGCCAGGGTTTTCCACGTCTACGAGTGCATTGATTTTTGCGTCGGGATGTCCGAGCAGCAGCTCCGTAATGCCGACTCCACCATAGCCACCTGCGCCGATAATTTTAGCTTTAATCATTTCGAATAACTCCTTTTCAAAGGTTGGAAATATGCATTGGGGTTAGTGTACAGTCAAGCAGACACTTGGTGGTTGCTGCATATGGATGATATTACTGTTTACCGGATTAAACGTGCAAGCAGGCATGGGTATCTAAGTTCAAGACATCATTTTTGGTTCTCAGGAGACAGCAGCCGAGTAAATTCGTTATTTTTCGGGCCTGATTTGCAATAAAATAAAATATTACACTTTTGTTGCGAAATGGCCTCAAACACTATAAATTCAACTCCCTGTTGCTCAAATTAATACATAAATGAAGGGCATGAGGGCATGAGAGGCATTGGTTTTGATAATGAGAAATACCTGAGCGAGCAGACGGCGAGTATAATCAATCGGGCAGAGAGTTTTGGTAACAAGCTGTATCTTGAGTTCGGTGGTAAACTTCTTTTCGATTACCACGCTGCAAGAATTCTTCCCGGCTTCGATCCCAACGTTAAAATGAGGCTTCTCCAGCGGCTGAAAGACCAGACAGATATTATCCTCTGCATTTTTGCCGGAGACATTGAGAGGAAGAAAATTCGCGCTGATTTCGGCATAACATATGATGCCGACGTTCTGAAGGTAATGGATGATCTCCGCGAGTGGGGTATAGAGGTTCGGGCTGTCGTGATTACGCGGTTTGAGAATCAGCCGGCGGCCAAGCAGTTCATGAACCGTCTGGAGCGGAGTGGGATAAGAGTTTACACTCACAGCTCGATAGAAGGATATCCGGCTGATGTCAATAGGATAGTCAGCGAACAGGGGTTCGGTGCAAATGCTTATATAGAAACCAAAAATCCTATAGTAGTTGTAACCGGGCCCGGTCCTGGCAGCGGTAAAATGGCTACGTGCCTTAACCAGATGTATCACGATCATAAGAACGGCAAGAGTGCCGGTTATGCCAAGTTTGAGACATTCCCAATATGGAATTTACCGCTTAAACATCCTGTCAATGTGGCATACGAAGCTGCCACGGCTGATATAGGGGATTTCAACCAGGTTGACCCGTTCCATCTTGAGGCAC